>CAYWHF010000103.1:0-7960 GCA_964457695.1 uncultured Methylocapsa sp. | reverse complement strand
ATCGGCCGTTCCCTCCCGCCCGGCGAGCATGAACAGCCTGCAGCAGCAGGCGCGCTTCGATGCCTTCATGCACGAGTTCAACGCCGGAAGACCGCATGAAGCACTCGCCATGAAGTGTCCGGACGAATGTTACATCCCCTCGAAAAGCCCTTGATCTTGGCCTGCCGGACCTCGCTTGCCCCTTCCACGACCGCGAGTGTCTCGCCGCCGCCTGCGGGCGCCTCTGCCTGCACCGCAAAAAGATCAACATCTCGACCGTGCTGGCAGGCCGAAGACTTGGAATCAAGGAAGTCGACGACGGTATTTGGCTCGTCAGCTTTATGGACTATGATCTCGGTTACTTCGACCTGGAGCAGTCTCCGGGCCGGACAGACATATGTTGGCGGAGAGGGAGGGATTCGAACCCCCGATAGGCTTGCGCCTATGCCGCATTTCGAGTGCGGTGCTTTCAACCGCTCAGCCACCTCTCCAAAGCCTCGCCGGCGATAGCATGCGCAGACCCCGACCGCCAAGCGCGCCGTTAAGGGTCAGGCCGGATTGCCTGTGAAGCTTCCTCTTTGAGACTGTCCGGATGCGGTGTCAAAATAATGTTGTAGCCCAAGTCGACATGGTGGATTTCGCCGGTGACGCCGCTTGAGAGGCCGGACAAAAGATAAAGCGCTGCGCCGCCGATCTCGGAGAGATCGAGACCGCGCCTGAGCGGCGCATGCGCTTTTTGAAAACTGAACATGACCCGGCCATCGGCTATCCCGGCCCCGGCAAGCGTCCGGATAAGTCCAGCCGATATCGCATTGACTCTAATGCCTTGAGGTCCGAAGTCGGCGGCGAGATAGCGCACGCTTGCATCGAGCGCCGCTTTGGCCACGCCCATGACATTATAGTTGGGCATGACCCGGTTTGCGCCTTCAAAGGTCAGTGTCAAAAGCGCGCCGCCCGG
The DNA here is from genome assembly GCA_964457695.1 of uncultured Methylocapsa sp. Lineage (GTDB taxonomy): Bacteria > Pseudomonadota > Alphaproteobacteria > Rhizobiales > Beijerinckiaceae > Methylocapsa. Next base: position 7,023 of record CAYWHF010000103.1, on the reverse strand, counting down.
CTGCATCAACGCCGCCGCGCGGCGCGCGACCTCGGTGAACGAAAAAGCGGAAATCAGCATCGTGCGAAGAAAATTCTCGCGCGTCGTGTCCGCGTAACGGCCTTTCAGCTCGGCTCTGTCTGAATAGGCAATGCAATGGACGGCGAAATCGAGCCTTCCCCAACGTTCTTCGAGCGACTCGAACAATTGATCGATAGCGGCCGTGTCTTCGACATCGCAAGGCAAGATAAGCGATGCACCAAGACTTTCGGCAAGCGGCTTGGCGCGCTTTCCGAGCGCACCGCCCTGATAGGTGAGAGCGAGCTCCGCGCCATGCTCATAGAGCGTCTTGGCGATGCCCCAGGCGATCGAATGATCGTTGGCGACACCCATAACCAGACCGCGCTTGCCGCGCATCAAGCTTCCCTGAGCAAGCATGACACGCGCTTCAGGCGTCGACATGTTTGAGAACGATGCTGGCGTTGGTGCCGCCGAAGCCGAAGGAATTCGACAAAACCGCACGCAGGTGCACGCCGTCGCGGCGCTTGCGCACAATGTCGACATCGTCAAACGCCGGATCGAGCTCGTCGATATTGGCGCTTTCGCAGACAAACCCATTTTGCATCATCAACAGCGAATAGATGGCTTCTTGCGCGCCGGTCGCCCCGAGCGAATGGCCAGTCAGGGATTTTGTCGCCGAAATGGGCGGGCATTTGGCGCCCGGGCCGAATACCTCCCGGATCGCCTCGATTTCCTTGAGGTCGCCAACCGGTGTCGCGGTCGCGTGCGGATTGATGTAATCGATCGGCGGTTTGACGGTTTCAAGCGCCATGCGCATGCAGCGCACGGCGCCCTCGCCGGACGGCGCCACCATGTCGAACCCGTCGGAAGTCAGACCATAGCCGGCGATTTCGCCATAGATTCTTGCCCCGCGGGCCCGGGCGCGCTCTAATTCTTCAAGCACCAATACGCCCGCCCCGCCGGCAATAACGAATCCATCGCGGTTTTTGTCATAAGCGCGCGAGGCAACGGCCGGGCGGTCATTATAGGCCGAGGACATTGCGCCCATCGCGTCAAAGAGAACCGATAGGGTCCAATCAAGCTCCTCGCATCCGCCTGCGAACACGATGTCCTGCTTGCCATATTGGATCATCTCGTAGGCGTTGCCGATGCAATGGTTGGAGGTAGCGCAGGCCGACGAGATCGAATAGTTGACGCCTTTGATCTTGAACCAGGTGGCGAGCACGGAGGAAGCGGTCGAGCACATGGCTTTCGGCACGGCAAAGGGCCCGACCTTCTTCGGCCCCTTGGCGCGGGTGATATCGGCGGCTTCCACAATCGCGCGCGTCGACGGCCCGCCCGACCCCATGATGATGCCGGTACGCTCATGCGAGACTTCGGCTGGAGAAAGCCCTGCGTCGGCAATCGCCTGTTCCATTGCGACATGGTTCCAGCCGGTGCCTTCGGCGAGAAAGCGCATCGCCCGGCGGTCGATGCTCTCGCCTGGATCTAGCTGAGGCGCGCCATGAACATGGCTGCGGAAGCCGAGCTCGGCATATTTTTCTGCTTTGACAATGCCGGATTTAGCCTCGCGCAAGGAAGCGAGCACTTCTTGGGTGTTGTTCCCGATCGAAGAAACAATGCCCATCCCGGTGACGGCAACGCGTCTCATGCTTCAAAACTCCTGCTTGATACCATCCGCGGGCTCCGGGCGTCCGTACTGTTCGAGGCGCCTCGCTGCGCTGCCTCAGGCCGTGGATGGCTCGGCGGCCTTGAACAAGCCAACCCGCAAGTCCTTGGCCTCATAAATGCGTGTTCCATCCGCATCGAGCCAGCCGTCAGCAATGCCGAGCACCAGCTTGGTCTTGAATACACGCTTTAGGTCGACGCCATAAGTCAGTCGTCTGACGCTCGGCAAGACTTGATCGGCAAACTTGACCTCGCCCACGCCGAGTGCCCGGCCGCGTCCGGTCAGCCCAAGCCAGCCAAGATAAAAGCCGAGCAGCTGCCAAAGGGCGTCGAGCCCGAGGCAGCCTGGCATAACCGGGTCGCCCTTAAAATGGCAGCCGAAGAACCAAAGGTCGGGTTTGACAGCATATTCGGCTACCACCCCGCCCTTGCCGCTGGCGCCGCCTTGCTCCGAAATGTCCGCGATCCGGTCGAACATCAAAAGCGGCGGCAGCGGCAATTGCGGATTGCCCGGGCCAAACAATTCGCCGCGGCCGCAGGCTATGAGGTCCTCATATTCGAAATTGGCGCGCCGCTCGTTCATGTCCGTTCCACTTACCCTCCTTGCCACTCACCCGGGCGACGTACTAACACACCGGCTGCCGCGCAGGAAGCCGCCGTAGCCAATTGCCTCTAGGTCTACCCCTGTTGCGCGACCCGCGCCCTTATTTTGCCTAGTTTGAGCCATTTGCTAGGCGATATTGAAGTCTCACATCCCGGCACAGTTTTGATGGAGTCGCGGCATGCGAAGGAACCGCCAGAAAAGTCCTCTGAACGGTCAGGCGGCCAATGCGGCTTGAGCGGCTATCCTTAGAATCAGAAAAGCATGCATTGGCTGGCGAGAGTCCATGAAATTCCGTTATGACATCAATGCCCTCAGAGCTCTTGCGGTCACCGCGGTCGTTCTCTTTCATTACAAAGTGGTTGCCGTTCCTGGCGGATTTGTTGGCGTCGACGTTTTTTTTGTCATCTCCGGCTGTCTCATGACCAACATCATCATGGGAAGGCTGGCCAAAGGCAAGTTCAGCATTTGGGAATTTTACCATGACCGCGCGAAGCGCATCGTCCCGGGCCTTATCGGGATGTGTTTCGCGCTGCTTGCCGCCGGCTACTTTGTGCTGGAGCCGGCAACGTACCAATACCTCGGCTCGACGTCGATTCCTGCCCTTCTCTTCTTTTCGAACTTTCGTTTCTGGGAGGCGACAGGCTATTTCGATGCCCAAAGCGAAGTCAAATGGCTCCTCCATACCTGGAGCCTTTCGGTGGAATGGCAGTTTTACTTAGCCTACCCCATTATTCTCGCGGGTTTGTACAAATTCGATAAGACGCGTCGCCATATTGTACTGATTCTTTGGACCCTGGCACTCTTGTCGTTTGCGTCATGTGTTTGGTTATCGATGGCACGGCCGCCAACTGCATTTTATCTGCTGCCGCCTCGGGCATGGGAGCTGATCGCGGGCGGCATTGTCGCGCTGCAATTTGCCAATGTTGAGAGGAGATACTCCTCAACGCTCCTTGCAAGCGGACTTTTGTTCATCGGCATATCCGGGGCCTTCTATGACAAATATTTGCTTTGGCCCTATTACTGGGGAGTCCTGCCGGTGGCAGGCACATGCCTCGTCATCGCGGCAAACCGCGCGGATGCGCGGATCTTCAGGATCAGGATCGTCCAGAAGGTTGGACTGTGGTCTTACTCAATCTATCTTTGGCATTGGCCGGTGACGGTGGCGGCGGCCTATTTTGGCTTTACGACCGCAACTCCATACAAAGTCGCTGCCCAAATCATCGTTGTCGTTGCCATCCTCGAGGCAGGCGGACTTTTGTTGTCTCTGTCGAGGAGGTTTATCGAGGCGACGCAAGCCGAGAATAGACGGGGCGGGTTGGTTTGGGGCGCAAGCGCTCTGGGCCTGACATTGGCTCTCGCCGGAACGATCACGATTAATCAGGGGCTCGCCAACCGCCGGCCGGACGGCGACAGACAATTACGGGCTTATGAGATGGCCCTAAAGGACTGGGACTACCCTGACGCGTGTAGCGGCAGGGACGCGGGCGGCGATCTGAGACCGTGCCGGCTCGGCAAAGCGGATGACCGGGGAATCCTTTTTATCGGCGATTCCTTCGCCATGCAGATCTATGGCCGGTTCGCCGAAATCGCGAAACTCGATCCTGATAGCTCCTTTACGTTCCTCGCCTCGTCGGCCTGTCCGCCGATGACAGGTATTCGCCTGGTTCATGACCGGTTCAAGTGCGCCGGCTTCGTCGAACAGGCTATGCAGTTCGCAGAAGCACGGCATTTCGCGCGCATCATGCTCGTGTCGAACTGGTACGGCTACTTTAATGATTCATGGATTTGTTTTGAAACGAGCAGCGGCTGCCGCTCGGAGCAGAGGCAAGAAGCCTTCTATACGCGACTCGATGCAGTGTTCGCCGGCTTGGCCTCCCGCCTCTTAAAACTTAAAAATCAGGGAACCGAAATCGTTATCGTTGGAGCCACCCCTTCGAGCCAATGGAATGTACCATCCGAACTTGCCAAGCGCAGGTTTCTTGGACTGGACACAACGGATATCGAATATATCGACAGAGCCGTGTACGACTACTATGCCTACCCTGTGAAAAGCCGGCTGATGGCCTTGGCAGCATCCATAGGTGGAAAATTTGTCGATCCGCTCGACTTCCTCTGCGACAACCAGCGCTGTCCCACGGTAGACAGCGAAGGCATGCCCTATTTCAGGGATGAGTCTCATTATCGCTCGGCCGTGGTCAGGACGTCGCGGTTTCAATTTTTGGATGACGCCACAGGTCTCAGAGAGCGGGTGAGCGCCGCGCCAATGATCGGAGAAACCGGTTCCAAGTTATAACGTGCCGCCAGTCGCGCTCCGATGGCCGCTGCTTCAATCAGAAGAGGGGCAATCGTGGGTCCCTGACAGTTTCTAGAGCAGGTTTCTTTTTTTGGATTCGGCCTATTGCTCTAAATCTTTGTCTTGCCGGTTGTTTGGACACAAAACTGGTCCGGGCTGCCTTCCGCTAGCAGGGTGCAAATGAAGTTCCGCGAAGACATCAATGCGTTAAGAGCGCTCGCAGTCACCGCCGTGGTGCTCTTCCATTACAAGGTCAATTTCGTTCTTGGCGGCTTTGTCGGAGTCGATATTTTTTTTGTCATCTCCGGCTATCTAATGACAACCATCATTACGGGAAGGCTGGCCAAAGGCAGCTTTAGCATTTGGGAGTTTTACGGTGACCGGGCCAAGCGCATCGTTCCCGGGCTTCTGGGTCTCTGCTTTGGGCTTCTCGCTGCCGGATATTTTGTGCTGGATCCGTTTACCTATCAACCCCTCGGCAGGACGGCGATTGGCGCATTGCTTTTCGTCTCAAATTTCCAGTTTTGGGAAGGAACGAGCTATTTCAATCCTGAAAACGCCAATCAATGGCTTCTTCATAGCTGGAGCCTTTCGGTCGAATGGCAGTTTTATCTCGTTTATCCAATCATTCTTTTGGGCTTGCACGCAGGAAGAAAGACGAGGCGCTACCTCGTGCCAATCCTCTGGCTTTTGGCAGTCTCATCCCTCCTCCTTTGCGTGTGGTCGTCGCGGCTTTATCCCGTATCGGCATTCTACCTGCTGCCTCAAAGGGCATGGGAAATGCTCGCCGGGGGGATCGTCGCGCTCCAATTCAAAAACAGCCAATGGAGATACCCTTCGCGCCTCACCGGGGCCGGATTTCTTTCGGTCGGTATAGCTCTATTTGCCTACGACAGCAAAATGGCTTGGCCTTCCTATTGGGCATTGCTGCCGGTCATTGGCACATGCCTCATCATCGCGGCTAACCAGCCAGGCGCCGCGCTGTTCAAACACCAATTGATTCAGACAGCCGGAAAATGGTCCTATTCGATATACCTCTGGCACTGGCCAATTGTGGTCGCGGCGTCTTACTTCTATTTCGTCAAGACTACGGCGCTCAAAATCGGGGTTGAACTCGTAATTCTCGCGGCATTCCTTTCGGTCGGCGGTATTTTGCTTTCGTTGATAAGGAGGAATTGGACGCGCTTCGTAGAGAGGAGCCGGCGGCCTGCGGCAGCTTTCGGCGCGGCCGCCGTGGCGCTCGCCATCGCTTTCGCGTTCGTGGTGACGAAAGACGGGCTGATAAGCCGCCGGCCGGACCTTGCAAAGGACATCGCAACATATGCGCGGGCAGCCCATGACTGGAACTTTCCGGAAGAGTGCATTGGCGCCGACTCGGCCGGCAATTTGAGACCTTGCCGACTCGGACGAGCAGACGACCGCGGCGCGCTCTTCATCGGCGATTCCTTCGCTATGCATCTCTATGGCCGGTTTGCCGAAGCAGCGAAATTCAATTCCGACAGTTCATTTACCTTTGTGGCATCGCCTGGCTGCCCGCCGGTAACCCGAATGAGATATGTTCTAGAGGGGCACTCTTGCCACGGCTTCTTCGAAAAGGCGCTGCAATTTGCCAAAATGCACGAATTCAAGCGTATCGTGCTCTCTTCCAGGTGGAGCGCCTATTTTAGGCCAGAGGAAGGGTGGATGTGCTTCGAGACGAGCGTCGGCTGCCGCGTGGTGCGAAATCCGGAATCCTACTATCCGCTCTTCGATGCGGCGCTTGCCGATTTGCGCTCCCGCCTTCAGGACCTCAAGGATAGGGGAGCGGAGATCGTCATCCTCTGGACCACCCCGGGAGGACAGTGGAATGTGCCGTCCGAACTCACGAAGCGCAAATTTTTGCGGCTTGACACAAAGGACGTTGAGTATATCGACCGAGTTGAATTTGAAAAGAATGCCGCACCGGTCAAGAGCCGGTTAGCGAATTTGGCCTTGGCGATTGGAGGAAAATTTATCGATCCCCTCGATTTTCTTTGCGACAGCAGCCGGTGCCCCACGATGGACCCAAACGGCGTGCCCTACTACATCGATGACTCGCATATTGGCGCGCGATTCGCCAAGACGGCCAGGTTTCAATATCTCGACGACGCCGCGGGGATCAGCGAGCGGGTAAGCGCGGCCCACCGGGCAGACGACGACAGCCCGAAATTCTGACCCTCGCAACCAGCGCTCGCAACCGTCGCAACCGGCACCCTTTGCGCTTCTCAAGCGCATCCCCATATATCTTGGGCGTATCACCTCGTCCGCATGAATTTAGGATGGATGCCATGGCGTTTCGCCAAAAAGCTTTGATTTTGACCCTCGCCGCCGCGCTCGCGCTTGGCTATGCGGGTGAAGCCTTCGCCCGGGCGGGCGGCGGTTTTTCCGCTGGCAGCCGCGGCCCCCGTACCCTTAGCATGCCCAATTTCAACCCAATCGC
>CAYWHF010000102.1:0-8009 GCA_964457695.1 uncultured Methylocapsa sp. | reverse complement strand
AGATGCGAAAGTCCGCTCATCCGGCTCTGCGTTGTCCAGCGGATAGACGGGTAACAAAATGGACCGGGGGCTGGCGAGGCGGCTTCCTCGCAAGGCGGGTTCGGCTTACCATGGAGGCGCGGCGCAGACCTAATGACGGGGACTCATTTCGAAGCATCAAAAGGTGCACTCCAGCGTTATTTCGTAGAGCACACTGATAAGCTCAGCAAGCTGGCTTGTGCCCGTCTTTTCAAAAATCTGCTTGAGATGTGCCTGCGCAGCCGATTGTGCAATATTGAGTTGCGTTGCGGCATGAGTGACGCCGCCTCCCGAGAGTAATTGCGCGAGAACACGCGTCTCCGCCGGCGTCAGGGCGAACAGTTTTGAAAAGACTTTTACCCGATCAGAATTCCACCGTTGGCAATCGAAAATAACAAGGCCAGCGACGCGCGTTGTCTCATAGGGGGAACATTCAGCGGAGAGCCGGGAAAGTGGCACAACATGGACCACTTCGGTCGCAACTCCGTCTCCCTCGCGAAGGACGATCGATCCCCCTTGCGCCGGTTCACCCTTTTGCCTTGTTGCGGCAGAAATGAGCGATTGCAACTGTCGCGACGCGTTGACATTTGTGGTACTGATGCAGTCGTTATTGCAGCGCAGGGTTTGACTTGCACGCATGAGCGCCTTGGCTGCATCGTTTGCATAGATAATCTGCCGGTCCGGGTGAGCGAGAACAAATCCGTATCCGGCACGCGTCACGGTGCCCAGCAAATCGGTGAGCGTGCTATCTTCGAAACAGGTTGCTTCGCAATTCTGTGAGTCAGCCGAGGTGGCTGGGGTGATAGGAAAGGTTATCATTTGTGTTCACACGGTTTTGGTGAAAGGAAGTAGCGACAATCTTTGGACAGACCTAAAACGAGGATCAAATTCCTCTCCTGAGAGCTGGCGCTTTCGAAGAGCTTGCTATTGTTTAATTCATATCAGCACCGCGGCGGCCATGTCTTTAATTGCCTGATACGCTTGGCCGAATATTCTACTAGGTTTCGATTAGGATTGATGTTTCTGGAAACGGCCGACAAGCGCCCGTAACCAGGCGAATAGCTAAAACTTTCTTAAGAGCAAGCGGCGGCAGTTCGTGCCGTTCTTGACTTCAAAGTTCATATGCGCTCCGTCAGCGCGCGATAACCGGAAGGGCGGGGCCGGAGCGATCCTTGCTTTTGTGGCGGCGCTAGCTGTTTTGGAACCAAACTTGGAGCTTGAGCCAAGTCAACGGCGTCTTGAGGTAGAGAACCTGCACAAAAAGCAAAAAGAAAGGGCACCTTATGAGCGGCAAGACGAAAAAATGTGCGGCGGCACTAGCTGCCGGAGCGCTTGGCATTGCTGGCGCTGTGGCAGTCACCGCGACAAGCCCCACCTCGGCTGCACCGGTAGTGTCGGGTACGGCCACAGTAAAAGGGCTGGCCTCAACTCGGCTAACCGATGTCTATTACCGCCGCCGCGATTATGGCCGCGGCTGCTACGTCCGGCGCTATTGCGGTCGCCGCATTTATCACCGTCGCTATGCCCATTCCTATTGGGGCTATGGTTACCCCTACGCGGACTGTGGGTATACTTTTCCCGCCACCTGTGCCTATCCTTACCCTTACTTCGGTTTCGTCTGGGGGTGGCATGGCAGCTGGTAATTTAGCAGCATCACCGCGCGGCGGTGGATCGTCAGGCGTCATCTGTGGCCGGTTAGCCGAGCTGGGACTTAGGATGGGCGCAAACAGAAAGGGTATGCTATGAGTAGCAAGAGGATGAAGTATTCGGTGGCATTCGTTGCCGGTGCGCTTGGCGTTGCTGGTGCAGTCGCGATCGCCACGGCAAACCCGTTGTGGGCTGCACCGGTTGCGTCGGATGCGGCCGCCGTCAAAACAGCGGCGTCAACTCAGGTAACCGACGTCCGCTATTACCGTCGCGGCTATTATGGCCGGGGCTATTACGGTCATCGCTATTATCGTCGTGGCTATGCTTACCCCTATGGGGGCTATGGTTACCCCTATGCGGGCTATGGCTACGGCTACCCTTACGGGGGCTATGCGTATCCTTATTCTTATCCCTACGCCTATCCTTACCGCGGCTTCGGCTTTGGTTGGGGTGGTTGGTAATTAAGCCGCCTCATCGCGCAGCGGCGGATCGTCAAGCCCGTCCCCGGATCAAAGTCCGGGGATTGAGCCGGGCACCCACCCGGAAGGGGATGTCGGGATGGCCGGGTAGATCCCCGGAACTCCCGCGGCAGCTTTCCATGTCATGGCGGCACCGCTATCCCCTCAAGTCAAAAATTGCCGGCTGGTATTATTCCGGCATTTCGACATGGAGCGCCTCGCTTCGTTCCATGATCTCGCGGCGCATTTCCTTGCGCATTTTTCCTGCTTCAAAGAGCCGCCGTTCGGTTTCGGTTTCGATTTGGAGCGGAGGAACCGTGCAGGGGCCGCCGTCCTCCTTTCGCGCGACCATAGTAAAGAAGCAGGAGTTGGTGTGACGCGCCTCTTGGGTCGTCAGATTCTCGGCGATCACTTTGATCCCGATCTCCATCGAGGTCCGGCCCACATAATTGACATTTGCCTCAAACGTGACGAGTTCGCCGACCTTGATCGGCTCCTTAAAAATCACCTGGTCGAGCGAGGCCGTCACCACATAGTTCTCGCAATAGCGCGCGGCGCAGGCGTAGGCCACCTGGTCGAGGAGCTTTAAGATTGCGCCCCCATGGACTTTGCCGGAGAAATTGGCCATGTCCGGGGTCATGAGAAAGGTCATGAGCAGGGATTTTTGTTGTTGGCTCACGGGGTGTCCAGAATCGACGGAGGGGTTACGGGGGCTCTACGCCAAGGCAGCAACAACAAGACAATCTTCGCATGCCAAGCAACGCATGGTCAAGCCCAGATGAGCATTGCCAGCAGGCCCCGCATTCTCGAGGCGTTCAGGTTCAAGCCGGCTACGATTGCTTGCTACGATTGCTTGCCTCCTTCGATTTGCCGGGTATTATCTGCGCTAAAATAATGCCGCGGGGCAACGCGCCCTTGAACAGAAAGGCATGTGACCTATGGATGTGATCATCTACCATAACCCGCGTTGCGGCACGTCGCGCAATACGCTTGGCCTCATCCGCAACGCCGGCGTCGAGCCGCATGTCGTCGAATATTTAAAAACCTTCCCTGCGCGTGCTCTGCTGCGCCGGCTCGCAGTCCGCGCGGGCGTGCCTTTACGCGCGCTCGTTCGCGAGAAGGAGGCCGTTTTTCAACAGTTGGGTCTTGTCGAGAAGGACGTCGCCGAAGACGAATTGCTTGACGCGCTGGAAGCGCATCCAATTCTCCTCAACCGTCCGATCGTCGTGACGCCGGCGGGTGTTCGGCTATGCCGGCCTTCCGAGCTCGTCATCGATTTATTGCCGCCGCAGCAAGGCGAATTTTTGAAGGAAAACGGCGAGCGCATTGTCGACGAGCATGGGCGGCGCGTCGCAAGCGCATGATCGCGGGCGTTACGGAGGCTAGCGCCGGATCGAGGCTCACGGCAATTAACCACGCCACGCGATTGGACGCGCGTCAGGTGGACACCGCTCATGAAATGGCTAGAATAGGCTGCAAAATTTAGCCATTTCGGTCCGCAAAATTTGACGTTTAAGGACTGCCAAGGATGCGCTTTTATGGCCCCATCTCGCAGCAGGAAGAAAGAGCGCGTTGCCAACCAACATATTGGATAAAGACACGAAAAGATGAATCGCAGTTCGCCAAATACGCAATTCCATTCCGGCGGCCCAATACTCGATGCGATCAAAATTGCCCCCGGTGCTCTAGCCGCGGCGCCGAAGGGCACTGTCTATTTTGTGGTTAAGACGGCCATGCACGGCGAGAAACGTTCCTCGCAGCGGCGGCGCACGCATCTGCGATCAGGAATAATTCTCGATGCGGCGAGCCCATATTTTGTTGAGTGCCAAATTTTCGAATGTTCGAAAACCGGCGCCCGCCTGCGGCTGTTTTCCAATGTCCATGTGCCATTCAGAATCCGGCTGTTTGACGAAGTTGCGAAAAGATTGACGGATGCAACCGTCGTATGGCGGAGGCATCGCGAAATAGGAATACGCTTCGCGCCTTCATCGCGCCCGCGCGAACTCACCAATGCAGAGCGCGTCCGGCTGCGCACAGGTTATTTTTCTACTGCGCATTGATTTTTTGACGGGGACCGGGCGAAGCTCGGCCCATGGGAAAGCCCGATTTTCACGTCGAAAGCAGCCTTCTGGAACGCGGAATCTGGCCGGTCGCCGGAATCGACGAAGCAGGCCGCGGTCCGCTCGCTGGGCCTGTCGCCGCGGCTGCCGTCATTCTCGATCCGCGCAATATTCCGCGCGGTCTCGATGATTCGAAGCGCCTCTCCGCCAAGGCGCGCGAAGAGCTCTACAGCTTGATTACGCTGCATGCGCTGGCCGTCGCTGTCGCATTTGCGAGCGCAGAGGAAATCGACCATATCAACATCCGGCAGGCAGTCTTTTGCGCGATGCGGCGGGCAATCGCCGCGCTCGCTCTCGTGCCGTGCCACGTTTTGATCGACGGCAGCGATGTGCCGCCCGATCTTCCGGTCCCGGCCAATCCGATCGTTAAAGGCGACGCCACCGTCGCTTCGATCGCCGCGGCTTCCATCATGGCCAAAGTGACGCGAGACCGTCTGATGCGCCGCTATTGCGGTCTTTATCCCGCCTATGGTTTTGGCGCGCATTTTGGTTATGCGACGAAGGCCCACCTCGCCGCCATTGGTGCGCACGGGCCATGTCCGTTACATCGTCTGAGCTTTCGGCCATTCAAGGCTGTCTCGTAGAAGAAACGTCACGATTAGCAGTAGCTATGCTCAAGCGTTTCATTTAGAAATTAGCGTGATATCCATCAACATACCGGGGCTGACGCTATGAGGGCGCATCTTTCAAAGGTACTTATAGTGATGCTCGGAATCTCCCTCAACTCTGGGCAAGTGGCAGCCGACAGCGCCGTCATCGCCCGATGTAGTAGAACTGGCATTACCGGGCAAGGACGAGCTGCCAGCGAAGGAGAGGCCACATCCATTGCTATCAATAACTGCTTGAATTTCGGCGGTGTATCTGGCTGTTGTGCTTTCATAACATCAACTGACGTAAGGGATGCCGATTGTATTGCTCTCGCCCAAACGCCCGATCTGCGTCATATGGGCATTGGGGCTGGCGACAATAGGTCGCAAGCTAAGGCGAAAGCCTTGTCAGATTGCGGTGATGATCACTGTGCGGCCGTTGCCGCCATTTGCTCAAATTGATGCTACACTACTTCAAAATCATCAGATCTGAAGCCTTGCACACCAATTTTTTATTTCCAGTATGACATGATCTCCAATTGTGGTCCTCTGGCGCGCAACAATTTTTTTCCTAGTGGGAATAAAAACACGTGCCGAGCTAGCAAAATTTTCCATTGGTAGGCTTTGTCGCGTAACGGCCTAACTCAACAGCGCGAAACCGGCGGCAGGCGTTTCCGTGCCAAAATGGGACAGGCCTGGATGAGCCGTGGAAACGCGGTCTTTACCTTACGTAAAGCAGTTTTCCGCGCGCCAATTGCTCGCCGGATTAAGTTCATGTGCAGCCAGCGTGCCGGAGCGCCCGGCTCGAAATCCCAGATCAAGGTCTTGCGTACTGGGATTTTGCCGGCGCGCTCCGTTGCGCCCCAAGTCAAACCGCCGGCCTGCTCTCTTCCCCTCAACCAAATCATTGTCGGCGATTGCATAAAGGAGCTCGCCCGCCTGCCGGACGAATGCGCCGATCTCGTCTTCGCCGATCCGCCCTATAATTTGCAGCTCGAGTCCGGCCTTTTCCGTCCCGACCAGAGCGTTGTCGATGGCGTCGACGACGATTGGGACAAATTTGCAAGCTTTTCCGACTACGACGATTTTACCCGAGCCTGGCTTGCCGCCGTGCGCCGCGTCATGAAAAAGGACGCGACCATTTTCGTTATCGGCACGTACCACAACATCTTTCGCGCCGGTTCGATTCTGCAAGACATGGGATTTTGGATTCTTAATGATATTGTTTGGCGAAAAACCAATCCGATGCCGAATTTTCGCGGGCGGCGCTTCACCAATGCGCATGAGACGCTGATCTGGGCGGCAAAAAGCGCGCGGGCCAAGAATTACTGTTTTAATTATGAATTGCTAAAAGGCGGCAATGAAGATTGCCAGGTCCGCTCGGATTGGTTTTTGCCGATCTGCACCGGCGCCGAGCGTCTCAAGGACGCGCGCGGACGCAAGCTTCATCCGACGCAAAAACCCGAGGCTCTTCTGTCGCGCATATTGCTCGCCGCATCGAACCGGGGCGACGTCGTGGTCGATCCTTTCTTTGGGTCAGGCACTACGGGCGCCGCCGCCAAAAGGCTGGGGCGCGCCTTTATTGGCATCGAGCGCGACGCAACTTACGCCAACGCGGCAAAAGCGCGTATTGCGAGCGTCAGTCCGCTTCCCGAAAGCGCCACGGCGGCGGTCGTGGCGAAGCGGTCGGAACCGCGCATCCCCTTCTCCGCAATCGTGGAGGCGGGTCTACTCCGGGCAGGCGAAGTTTTGGTCGATGAACGCAGGCGGCACTCTGCTCTCGTGCGGCCCGAAGGCACGCTTTCCATGGGTGCGGTGACGGGATCGATCCACCGGACGGGCGCGCTGGCGCAAGGCCTTCCCGCTTGCAACGGCTGGATTTTCTGGCACTGCGAACGGGACGGCAAACTCGAACCGATCGATCAATTGCGCGATTTATACCGCGCAAGCCTCCGCCAGGAAGCCGCGTGATACCGTTGAGCGCGCACGTTGCAACACGGCCCCGAAGCGCCCTACGGCCGCGCCGTTATTTTATGCCTCGAATGACGCCGCTTCCGCCCTGGTCAAGGCGTTAACCCGAGCGCCTTGAGTTCCGCATCGGCTGCAGTCCCTTCCACGAAATCTCTTGGGCAGTCGTTCGACGCGATCCGGAAGAGGCGCGCCGCCTCCTCTTTCGAGCCACGGAGCAGCGCCAGCTCTCCGCTGAAAAAATTGGCCACGCAGACGCGCCCCTGTTCCTTTTTGGGGTCAGGATCATCGGCGGCGGGAAGCATCTCTTCTGGCGTCGACTCGCCGAGGAAGAGGCGGATCACAGGCGCGGGCCACGCCTTCATGTCGAGCTGCGTTGAGGCCTGTGCCAGCTGGCTCGAAATATTGTTGCGGCGCTGGGCAAGATCGAGCCACAAGGCCGCATAGGTATCTTTCGGATCAAGTTCGCTTGCCTGCTTGAAATCGCCCTGTGCCTTGGCCAGTGAACCATTGTAGAGGTATTCACGGCCGCGGTCCATGTAAGCGCGGGCATATTTCGGACCGAGCCGGATGGTCTCATTGTAGCCGGCGAAGGGGCGGATCGAGGCGGATGGCCTTATTGTAGTCGGCGATGGCGCGGGGGGTATCGCCCTTGGCGCGGTAGGCGATGCTGCGGTTAAAGTATGCAGAAGCATCTTTAGGATCGAGGCGGATGGCCTCGTTGTAGTCGGCGATGGCGCGGTCGTAATCTTTCTTGTCGTGGTACAGTTTGCCTCGGTGGCTGAAGGCTTTAGCAGAATTCGGATCGAGGCGGATGGCCTCGTTGTAGTCCGTAATGGCGCGGTCAACGTTGCCTTTTGCGCGGTACGCGATGCCGCGGTAGTTGAAGGCGTAAACATCTTTCGGATCGAGGCGGATGGCCTCGTTGAAATCGGCGACGGCGCGGTCGTAATTTTTCTTCTCGTAGTATGCGGCGCCGCGGTTGGTGAAGGCGGCAGCTAATTTCGGATCGAGCCGGATCGCCTCGTCGTAGTCGGCGATGGCGCGGTCGTAATCTTTCTTGTCGTGGTAGGCGAGGCCGCGGCCGAGGAACGCGTCAGCATATTTCGGATCGAGCCGAATCGCCGCGTCGTAGTCGGTGACGGCGCGGTCGTAGTCTTTCTTGCCGTAGTAGGCGAGGCCGCGGCTGTAGAAGGCGAAAGCATCTTTCG
>CAYWHF010000101.1:0-8022 GCA_964457695.1 uncultured Methylocapsa sp. | reverse complement strand
AGACACAAAAAGGGCCCGGCTGCAGGGTTAATGGCCCCAGACGCTTCCAGAAGGGCGAACGGAATGGTGCCGGCGATGACCGCTGCACACAATTGGGCGAAACGTGACCCACCGAGCTGCCTGGCGATGGCGGACGCCCCCAGGCTAAGGCCAATCAGGCTGAAGACTTCAACGAGATTAACGAGGCGATCATTGCCCCAAAGGAGATAGAGGTGGAGCATTGCAGTTTCAGCCCAAGGGGCGTACACGACTTGTGCATAATTCGGCGTCGAAAACAGCTGTAGCGATTGGTTGGAGGCCCACATGACAACGCGCGGCATGTGATACTCCATAGCGTCCTGAGTATTCGGCGGACTCAATAAGCCGGTAATGCAAACGATCCCGAAGACAAGACCGAGGCCTAACGTAAGCAGCCACTCACTCCTGGCGAAAGGCTGGCGGGCCGTGAGCACCTTTTCGGCAGCACCGGTCTTTAGCGCACACAGCAACGCGACGAGAATAAATAGAATCCAAGCGACGGCGAGACCAGATCGCGTCACCAAAGCCATGAGACTCAGAATGTCCGCCGAGATGGAAAGATAGCATCCCCAGATCACGGCCGATAACAGAGCGATGTGCCGGCCATCATAGTCCGCTCTGCGAACGGCAAGGAGCGCCGCCGCAAAGGCAATGAACAAGACCGTCACAAGCACGCTGAGATTCCGCAATCGCGATCACGTCCGCATTGAACGCAATGCGAGATTTTCGTCAATACGCGCTAGTGGCTCGACGCGAGCGGGTTTGGTATGGGCTTGGCGTTGCTGCGCTGGAACCCGTATCCAGGCCGATTACACTTAGCGCGGGTTTGTGCTCGGCTCTGCCGCAGTTCTTGCCTACATATATTTCAAAACAATCTCACCCGGCGCCTTCTGCCGTCATTGCGCAAACGTTCGCGGGAAATGGAGCGAATATCGCATCTCGCCGCGGTTTCCCGCCACGCAGCCGGCAAGAAGGCCAGTTGCAACTGCTCTCTTCTGATGCTAGCTGACTGACGAAACCCATTCTGGTGCTTGGGTTTCATTTAGCTGTGGTTCAGGTCTGGCCCGGCAAGCTTGCGCCGACTTGCGCGGCGTTTTCACTTAGGCGTTTCTTGATTGCGGCGAAAGACTCACAGCTGCTGCAAGCTTATTTAAGGGAGGTTGGTGAAGTGAATACAATTTGGAAAACCAATAAATCGGCTGTCGCAGGAACCCTCGTGATTGGAGCGGCCGTGGCCTTGGCCGGTACAAGCGTTGCCTCCGCGGCTGGGACCATAACAACTGGTCCTGGAGTGGCCCGCGCGCCCGGGATCGTAATATCTGGTCAAGGTGTGGCCCCAGTGACCGCACCTTCAAACGCGGCCGTGGCGGTGTTAACGCGTGCACAGGCAAACGGCATTTTCAATGCTTGCCGAAGCACGGCTGCGGCGACCCATTCGACTGTAGGAAGGCCGGGCGGAACCAAGATGTGGTGCGCGGTACTCGACCGGGAAGGCGCGACCCTGCTCATTCAAGCCACCGATACGGGCGAATCGCCTGGCTCAAATCTCCTGACCGACGCATGGCGCGCGAGCATAGAGATTGCCGAGGCCAAGGCCTACACGGCGCTTTCGGTCAGCAGCAACGATCAAGCGCTTTCCAGCTTCGACGTTGGTTTGGCTGCCCGTCCCGATGCCGGTGGAGTCGTGACGATGGTAGGCCATGACCCCGGGCCCGCGCCCTTGTTTGGGTTGGGCAATACCAATCCTTTCCGGTCCCTTGGAGGAGATCCGTCCCTCATTCCCGACGACAGGGCAGGTTTTAAACACCATGGCATTGTCACCTTTGCCGGCGGTCAGCCCGTATACAATTGCTCGACCCATAAATTGCTGGGCGGAGTCGGAGTCAGCGGGGACGGAGTCGACGAAGACGATACCGTGGCCAAGGGCGCTGTGACTGGCGCGGGATTCGGCCTCGACCCCACGGGCAAAGGCTGCACTAAAAAATAGGCGTCTGCCACGTAAGTTGGCGCCAGAATGATCTGGCGCCTCCTTTTTTTGTTCGCGCACCTCGCCCCTGCCCGCCCTGCCGGCCGTTGGCTGGTTTCACTCCCTAATCGCCCGTTCAAGATTCTTGGCGCGCGCAAAAGTTTCCGATTGCGCGGCGTCGATCCTGGCAGAAGTGATATCGGTCCCGTCTACATTGGTGTGATCGAAAATCGCACCGCGAAAATCGGCTCCTCCAGCATCTGCTCCCGCGAGCGAGGCAGCTTTGAAATTGGTGCCAAAAAATTTCGCAAATTGCAGATCGGTCGAATCGAGATTGGCGTTTTCGAAAACGGCGCCGGAGAGGTCGGCGGATTTGAACACGGCGCGCATCAGACCCATTGACTGGTTGCGCATATCTGCCGCCAAATCCGCACCGGAGAAATTGGCGTTGCGCAGACTCGCGCGGGACAAATCGGCGGTTATTCGGGCGCCCGAAAAATCCGCGCCATCGCATTTGGCTTCTTGCATTTGGCTCCCGAAGAGGTTTGCTTTTTTCAAGTTCGCTTGCGAGAAATCCGCGCCAATTGCCCAGACCTGATCGAGAATGGCGCCGTCCAGCCTCGCGCCAGTCAGCTTTGCTTTATTCATCTTTGCTGCGCGGAAATTCACGCCGCTGAGATCAAGCCCGGAAAGGTCGAGGTCGTTGAGGCTCTTACCGGAAAGATCGGCGCCGCCCGGGGCGGCTCGTACGCTCGCCTCGACCTCGGCGCGGGTCATTTCGGCTAAGCTAAACGCCGGACTCGAAAGATCGACATGCCGCATCATGTCTTGTGCGGTTACGGGCAGAGCGAGAAACTTGGCTGCCGCCAAGCAAATCAACCACCGTCCAAGGCTTAGCACGTAGCATGCTCCTCTCAACTCCCGGGCGGCTCCCGTCGCGTATGGGCGCGGCATTCGACCGATGGACACCCTATATACATTCGGTGAAATCGCCGAGATGCTCTTACCCGCATCCGCCACCATCTCGATTAACACGGCCCATAAATGTCTGGGCTAAGTTCGCTCCAAATGTTGTCATTGAATCCGGTTTATCCCATGACCAAAAACGATATTGAAAATCACGACACTGTGCCAGCCGGCTACGAAATCGAGACGGAAAATGCCATCGCGCGCGGCGCGGCGAGGCGCGAGCATGATTTGCTCGGCGAGGCGGACGTCCCGGCGGACGCCTACTGGGGCATCCACACCCTGCGCGCGGTCGAAAACTTTCCCATTACCGGGATTCCAATCGGCCATTTCCCCGAACTCATCCGCGCTCTCGCGCTCGTCAAACAGGCGGCGGCGCGCGCCAACCGCCAGCTCAAGCAACTCTCCCCGCAGAAGGCAGAAGCGATCGATCGCGCCTGCGACCTCATCGCCAAGGAAGGCCGGTTTCACGGCCAGTTTATCGTCGATGCCGTGCAAGGCGGCGCGGGCACATCGACCAATATGAACGCCAATGAAGTGATCGCCAACCTCGCCTTGGAGTTTTTAGGCCGCCGGCGGGGCGAATATGAATTTCTGCACCCGAATGACGACGTCAACATGGCGCAATCGACAAACGACGCTTATCCCACGGCCTTGCGGCTGGCGGTGATTTTTGCGACCGCGCCGCTAGTAAAGGCGATTGGCGAGCTTGCCTACGCATTCAAAGCCAAGGCGGTCGAATTTGCAGATGTGCTCAAAATTGGCCGCACCCAATTGCAAGATGCTGTCCCAATGACCCTTGGCCAGGAGTTCGACGCCTTTCATACGACGCTGAAAGAAGACATTGACCGTCTGCGCGAGGCGGCAGCATTGTTCCGCGAGGTGAATCTCGGCGCGACGGCGATTGGCACCGGAATCACCGCCGATCCCCGCTATGCTTCGCTTGCCGTCGAGGAGCTTGCGCGAGTTTCAGGCGAGCCCATGGTGCTCGCGCCGAATTTGATCGAGGCGACGTCCGACATGGGCGCCTTTGTGCTGTTTTCCGGCGTGCTTAAACGAATCGCGGTCAAAATTTCAAAAATCTGCAACGATCTTCGCCTACTTTCTTCGGGCCCGCGCGCGGGATTTGGCGAAATCCGCCTGCCCGCGGTTCAGGCTGGCTCTTCGATCATGCCGGGAAAGGTCAATCCGGTCATTCCGGAAGTCGTCAGCCAAGTCGCCTTTCTGGTCATTGGCAGCGATCTCGCGGTAACGATGTGCGCCGAGGGCGGCCAGCTTCAGCTCAATGCCTTCGAGCCCACAATCGGCTTTTGCATCTTGAAATCCTTGCGCATGTTGAGTGCCACGATCGACACGCTGACCAAGCGCTGCGTCAAGGGAATCGAGGCGGACCGCGAACGCTGTCTGTCGCTTGCCGAGAGCAGCATTAGCCTCGTAACGGCTCTTTTGCCGGTGCTCGGCTATGAGACAGCGACGCGCATCGCGCGCAGGGCGCTTGAGGAAGGGCGGAAAGTCGCCGAGATTGTCCGAGAAGAGGGCCTGTTGACCGAGCAGAAGCTCAATGAGCTTCTGCGGCTTGAGGCCATGACAACCCCATCGCGGATCGTGATGACGGGCGCGGCAAGGCGGAAGGCATAGTTTGCCACGTCTATTTATTTTCTCACGTGATCCTATCAAAAATGCGGCGGACTCTGGACACTGTCGCCTAGGTAACGTCAAAAGGTTTGTGTCAGCAGGAAAGGGGAGCTGACGCCTTGTGATTTGTTCTCATGGGTGAAGACCGCGAAGAGGATGCGGTCCATGCTGGTTTTGTCCTTAAAGACGCCCATGGGGCGGGTTGTTCGGCGCACTTCTCGGAAACGCCGCTCGATGGGGTTGGTGGTTCGCACAATTTTTCGCTCCTTTCCGGTCTTATATCGAAAGCAGTTCAACAGCTCGTCGGGATCGTTTCGCAAGCAGGCGACGGCCTTTGGATATACCTCGCTCCAGCCATCGGCGAAGCGCTTTGCGGCGGCGCGCGCCTTGCCTGAATAGTCGTGTCCTCCTCCGGCAGGACAGGCTCCAGTCGGATTCCCTGCAAAAAACATCTGCTGGGATTTGTGGCACCAGCGCCAGTTGTCCTGCAGCGAGCTACCAACATGGGCAAGCTAGCAAGCCGGTCGTGGTCAACTGCAAAGCATATTTGTTGTCAGCCCTAGCGTGGACGCCAGCCGGGCAAGCGCCGCGCAACAAGCGGCGATTGGCAATCATGTTTCCGCCGTCATTGCGCATACGGCCAGGTAGCGGCGTCGGTTGATATGAGGCGCAGTCTCCTCGTTATCTTCTTGCACAAACGCTTGACAAAAATATTTTTCTCCAAGAGTGACGGATTTTTCCGGCCTCAGCCGTCACAGGACGCAGGAGGACCAAAGCGGCCCTCCATGAAAGCAGAAAACGAACAGCGTCCAGGGGAAAAATACTCATGAAACGTAAAAGCTACGCGGCTCTAGCCGCAACGTCGGTGTTCGCCTTGACTTCGGTTGCCACCGCCTTCGCCCATGAGGTGCGCATTCTACCAGCTACTCATGGCAACGTTCAGCTGGTTGTGGGCTTCCATATCGAGCCCGCATTCGAGGACAGTTTTAATGCCGTCGATGTCATTCTCAGCACTACCGACGGGCTCTGTCCTGGTTCCGGCAGCAATTTGGGGCAGCCGATTGACGTCAATGGAACAGCGAGCGCGACAAAGCCAGACACGGTCAATCTGAAAGTAGAGGCGCTCTATCTTCAAAAGTCCGTTCCTCCGGGCGGCGCTCCGATCGGCAATATCGTGCCTGCGGGCATCGTAAAAAGGCTGCGGATAACCGATTCTTCGCCGCTGGATGAGGCATTTGGCCGGCCCGGCACCTACAACAGCTATTTCCGGCCGACCAACCCGGCCGATGGCACCAATGGGGCCTATGGATTCCATGTCTTTGGTAGCGTCCATGCGGGGCCGAATAGCGTCACCTGCCCGGGCAGCTCGACTCCGCATCTGCTCGCGGCGCGAAGCGCGAAGATTGACAGCTATTTTGTCTGCGGCGCCGCGGGCAGCCTCGTTCCGCCAGATGCTTTTGGCTGCATCACGGCGATCCAGCCCTTCCCCGGCAACACCGCAGACGGATACGACCCAAGCCCGCCATTCGGATCTAACTTCTGAGCGGCCGCCACTAAAGTGATTCGGCCCGGTGCGGCCGAGGGACAGTATAGAAATCCGGGCAAGAATTTTGGTTCTTGCCCGAGACCAAACCGGGCGGGCCCGCAGTTATTTTGCTTTGAGAGGCTTTTCGATTTTCAGCACCAAGCGGCCGCTTTCGCCGCATATTTGTCGCGGTCCAGATCAATTTGACCTGGGGCTAGCCTCCTTGGACGCCAGCCGGGCAAGCGGCGGCGAGGGAAACCCATTTAACGCTACTCTGGGGATCATTTGAGGCGCGGACGAATAGGCGGAGCTTGCCGTAACCACAGCTTTGAACGTGCCGAACGGGACGAAGTGCGCTATGCTACACAGTTCGCGCTTGGTGGCATTTTGGTCGAGCAAATCTGACTCTGGCCCGGGGCCGACCGGCTTTCAAACCGCCCCGAAAGCTACCATTGTCAGGCAGCAAATGCCCATCTGGGAATTCTTTATGAGCCCACGATTTGAATTCATCACACGCCCGGGCTGTCCGCTATGTGGCTCGGCCAGCTGCACAGACTTTATTTCTTTTCCCGAAATTCCTGTGCGGCTCTGCGCACGGTGTGGCTTCATGTTCTCCGCAAAGATAATGTCATCTGAAAGCCTTGCGTTGTACTATTCGGAGCATTTTGGGAGCGAGAGGCATCTTCAAGGGCAGATTGCAATCGCAAAAGTGAACGCCCGTTTATTTTCCAGATTGGTAGATGTCAGATCAACTAAGACCGTCCTCGATGTCGGCACAGGCTACGGCTTGTTTCTCAAATGGCTGCGTGACCGCTACTCAATCAACGGCGTTGGCATAGAACTGTCAAAACAAGAGGCACGATACGGAATTGACCAGCTGCGAGTTGACGTACGCAATAGCTCGCTCCAAACCGCGGGTCTTGCAAGAGATAGCTTCGATGTCGTGACGGCACTCGAAGTGATTGAGCACATCTCCGATCCGCCCGGCTTTGTCAGTGAATTGGTGCAGTACGTGCGGCCGTCTGGTTACCTAATTATCATGACCGATAATTTTGAATCCGAAGTGGTACACGCCCTAGGGGCGGGATTTCCAAAATGGATTCCACATCAACATGTGAGCCACTTCGGACCGAAGACCTTGGAGAGCCTTGTCGTTGCTGCGGGCTTCCGTGTGACTTCATGGCTATCGTACACTCCTTGGGAAATTCTGGCTCGATATTATTACTACTGCGCTCTCGGTATCAAAAAGGATCCAAATGAGGTGTTCGATCTCCCGGCCGTTCTACAGACGGAGATGGCCGGAACGTTTAGGCTGTTCACCCTGCGCCGGGCTCTGAATGAGACTTATGCTCGCCTCGCGAGTCGAAAAGACACGAAAGGTGCACTTATGTACATCGTTGCGCAGCGCGGTCGACGTCATTCTCAGCACTTTTGACGGCGTTTGCCCGGATGGCCAGACCAACCTGGGTCAGCCGATTGACGTCACCGGAACAGCGAGTGCGACAAATCCAGACAAGGTAAATCTGAAAGTCGAGGTGCTCTATCTTCAAAAGTCCGTTCCTCCGGGCAATCCGCCGGATCGGCAACATCGCTCCGGCAGGCATTTTGAAACGGCTGACGATCACCAATAACTCACCGATCGCTCATCCAAACCTCTCTACTGGCTGGTCCAGAGTGCGCTACCAGATACTTCTAAACCCGATTATAAGTTTCAGAAATATAGCTATTGTATAAACAATATTCATAATTGGTTATACAAATAGGTAAAAAACCCCTACCAAGCAATACCTTGACTTTTCTTCGAAATAATTTAGCTTAGATTTGGCTCAGTTGCTGGAGCTTCGCGGTTTTATGGCCGCCTTACTGAAAACCTATTCGAAACAGAACAAGACTATTGGGAGGACTTAACCAT
>CAYWHF010000100.1:0-8023 GCA_964457695.1 uncultured Methylocapsa sp. | reverse complement strand
CCAAGTTGCCGGCGACAAAACCCTCTACGTCTACGATCAAAGCGACCGGCAACTCGTCCCGCACGAGGCCCGCGAACAATTTTATTCCGGCAACGCAAACAGCATCACCCATCCTGGGCCGGGGCATCGCAGCGGCCACGCCTATGAGCTCCATGCGGGGGATGGAGTCCACATCCCCGTATTCGCGCCGCATTGTGCCCGCGTGCACGACAATATTTCTGTCGCTGTGGCTGTCATATTCTTTTTGCGCACCGTTATCGATGAAGGGCGGATTTACCACGTCAACGCGCTTTTACGTAAGTTGGGCGCATCCCCAACCCCGCCTGGGATTTCTCGCTGGCGCGACCGGTTGAAACTCGCGGCCGCAAATGGCTATCGCACCGCGCGCAATCGCTTGGAATCTACGCACGATTAGCCGGTCTCTTTTTGTTACCGGCAGATAGGCGCATTCGACGTTGGCCGGCCAACCTTTTTTAGAACATAACCTTGCGCCCGGCTCCAAGCGCGAGCTTTGGAATAGCTATTGTGTCCCTGCCTGCGTCAATATATACAGCTCTTCGAGTTTCCGTTCTTCGCGGCCTTGCGGGCCTGCTCGCCGGCGGTTATGGAAGAAGGAGCCCAGCCACGTTGGGGGCTACCCGGGTTGTGGAGTGGGCCATGATGTGGAAACTTGACTGGCTTGCCGGCGTTTCGACACCCGGCGGGATAGACATGAAACGATAAGGCGCCGCCGCAGATCTGTGTGCAAAGGCGCCGCGCACTACGATGCCCGGAGGAAATCAATGCGCAAGTTCCTGCTTATGTCCTGTGTTGGCGGCGCCGCGCTTCTCGCGAACGGTGCGGCTTTTGCCAATGACGAATTGATCGCGCTGTCGAAAGACCCAAAACAATGGGTCTTGCCGACCGGCGACTACGCCAACCGGCGTTACTCCAAGCTCGATCAGATCAATACCCGGAATGTCAGTCGCCTCACTCCAGTCTGGACTTTTTCGACGGGAGTTTTGCGCGGCCATGAGGGTGGGCCGCTGGTACTCGGCAGTGTTATGTATTTCAATACGCCATTCCCGAATACTGTCTACGCGCTCGACTTGAATCACGACGGTAAGATTCTCTGGAAATACGAACCCAAGCAAGATCCCAACGTGATTCCGGTGATGTGCTGCGATACGGTTACGCGCGGCGTTGCCTATGCCGAGGGCAAGATCTTCCAATATCAGGCCGACACGACGCTGGTCGCGCTCAACGCAAATACCGGTGCCGTCGTTTGGTCCACGAAGAATGCTGACCCTTCCAAGGGAGAGACCGGCACTTCTGCGCCAATGGTCATCAAGGACAAAGTTATTGTCGGCATTTCCGGGGGCGAATTTGGCGTTCGCGGCTCGGTCACGGCTTACGATATTAAGACAGGCAAGCTAGTTTGGCGCGGCTATTCGATGGGACCGGACTCCGATACACTGATTGATCCAGAGAAGACAACTCATCTTGGCAAGCCGGTGGGAAAAGATTCTGGAACGAACACATGGCAAGGAGATCAATGGAAGATCGGCGGCGGCACGACCTGGGGCTGGTATTCTTATGATCCGCAATTGAATCTTATGTACTACGGCTCTGGTAATCCTTCGACCTGGAATCCTAAACAACGGCCGGGAGACAATCGCTGGTCAATGACGATCTGGGCGCGGGATATCGATACCGGTAAGGTCAAATGGCTCTATCAGATGACGCCGCATGACGAATGGGATTATGACGGCATCAACGAGATGATCTTGACCAATCAGGAAATGCGCAAGGTGTTGGTGCATTTCGACCGCAACGGCTTCGGCTATACGCTTGACCGAGAAACAGGCGAGCTGCTTGTCGCCGAAAAATATGACCCCGCCGTCAACTGGGCTACTAAGGTCGACATGGACAAGAGCTCCAAGACCTATGGACGACCTTTGGTTGTAAAGGACTATTCGACAGAGGCGAACGGCGAAGACGTTAACTCGCAGGGAATATGCCCGGCGGCTCTTGGGTCGAAGGATGAGCAGCCCGCGGCCTATTCTCCCGAAACAAACTTGTTCTACATCCCGACAAATCACGTCTGCATGGATTACGAGCCGTACCACGTGAGCTATACCGCCGGGCAGCCTTATGTCGGCGCGACCTTGTCGATGTATCCGCCGAAAGGTGAGACCAACATGGGCAATTTCACCGCCTGGGACGCCAAGACCGGAAAGATAGTCTGGCAGAAAAAAGAAATGTTCTCCGTCTGGTCGGGCGCGCTCGCGACCGCTGGAAATTTGGTCTTCTATGGCACGCTCGAAGGCTACCTAAAGGCTGTGGACGCAACCACGGGAGACGAACTCTACAAGTTCAAAACGCCGTCCGGCATCATCGGCAATGTGTCAACCTATGAGCATAACGGGAAGCAATATGTCGCCGTGCTTTCTGGCGTCGGAGGCTGGGCGGGTATCGGTCTTGCGGCCGGCTTGACTAAGCCGACCGAAGGCCTTGGAGCGGTCGGCGGCTATGCGGCGCTCGCAAACTACACGGCTCTCGGTGGCCAGTTAACGGTTTTTGCGCTTCCGTCCGGGCAATAATAGTCCGCACCGCACGACCAACTAAAATCACCCGGCGCCCTAACCGGCGCCGGGTGATTTGCCTGTAGTCTGCATTTCTCGAACAAGGATAATCCCATGCTCATCAGTTTACTGGTGCGAGCTATTTCCCTCGGTCTTCTCATCGCATTTGGAACCACGGCCATGGCCGACGAGCTTGGTGATCCCAAAGCCGTCAGGCAAGACAAAGGCAAATATGTCGATGCGAAAGGCAACCCGACCTTCGACGTAAAGCCAGACGGGACGGTTGACTGGTATACCTATTCGGGTTTTCGCCGCTATCATTCGGAATGCCACGTCTGCCACGGCCCTGACGGGGAAGGCTCAACTTACGCGCCCGCCCTAAAGGATACGGTGAAACGCATCAATTACGCCGAGTTTTATGGAATTGTCGTCGGCGGCAAGCAGGATCTCGGCGGCGGCCAAAACAAGGTCATGCCCGCGCTCGGCGACAATAAAAACGTCATGTGCTATATTGACGACATATATGTTTACCTGCGGGCGCGATCTGTCGAAGCAACAGGCCGAGGAAGGCCCCTCAAACATGAAGAGAAGCCACAGGAAGCCGCGGACGCCGAGCACGCATGTCTTGGTGACAAGGGCTAAAAGATCTTATGGCGATCAAGCGCGCATTCAGCCTATTTTTGCTGATTTCGCCGGTCTTATTGATCGGTTCTGAGCTTTCGGCACAAAGCCGGCAAGACGGGTCGATCGAACTGGTCGATCCGAACAAATTGCGGGTGTGCGCCGATCCGCGAAACCTTCCCTACTCGAACGAAGCCGGTGACGGGTTCGAGAACAAGATCGCGCTGCTTCTGGCGCGAAAGCTAGGCAAAGAGCTTGCCTACGAGTACTATCCCGGCTCGACTGGCTTTGTACGCAATACGCTGAATGCACACCATTGCGACGTCATCATGGGGATACCGCAGGGAGATGATATCGTTCAGGCGACAAATCCCTATTACCGGACAGCCTACGCAATGGTTTCAAAGCCTGGCTCCGACGTTGCGGCGATCGATGGTCTTGCCGATCCGCGCCTGCAGGGCAAGCGCATCGGCATTATTGCCGGCACACCGCCCGCAACCAATCTCGCGGTCAATGGCCTATTGGGAAATGTCAAGTCATATCCGCTTGTCGTTGACACCCGATTTGATAGTCCGGCTTCGACGATGATCGAAGATCTCGCGGAAAATCGAATCGATGTCGCAATACTTTGGGGACCGTTGGCCGGCTATCTTGCGAAGCATTCCAACACTCCTTTGAAGGTCACCGCCTTGCTTAAGGAAGCTTCCGGGCCCCGAATGGTCTACAGAATCGCCATGGGAGTGCGTCCATCCGATCAGAATTGGAAGCGTCAATTGAACAAATTCATTTCTGAAAATATGGCCGAGATCGCACAAATCTTGGTTTCCTATGGCGTACCTCTACTCGATGAGAACGACTCTCTGATCGCGCATTAGGTCTGGGTGTTTTTCCTCTTAACGTGATCGTGCTCGAAGAGAGCCCGTTGACGGGTGCTCATGGAAGATTGCGCTGGATAAGCCTCGCCAATGCGAAGAGCCTTTGTTCAATAAGAGTAGGCGACTCACAGACAAAGGCGAGCGATTGCCGCCGTTCATCAAAAACGCGCGTGTCCCATTCCAATTTCCTGCCACCGTCGTCCGACACTTGTTCCTTCGAATTTTGGGTCGGCGGGGTGCCGGTTTGGCGCGCCTGCGCGCTCTCAGCACGTATTTTGGCGGCAAGTTCTCTTTGCTTTGCGCCGAAGCGCAAGAGCCCTTCAATAACTTGCGTGCGCTCGTCATTGAGCGTTTCAAACAGGCCAGCGAAAACGGCAAGCAGCTTGCTCGCCTTGTTTGCTCCCTGAGTTTTTGCGAATTCGTTGATCAGATGTTCGGCGTCTTTGAGCTCGGTTCGCCGTGCCGCGAGGTTCCCGGCCAGAGTTGCAACCGCCGAATCTGACTTCCAGGTCACACCCTCGATGGGGGGCCCCGGCCAAACTGCGGCCACAGAAATTCGCTCGACCAAAATTTGTTGGCAAGGCCAGTCCTGGTTCTGTTGACGCGCACTTTGTTGCGCCAGCGACGCAGTTGCTGTCACAAGCGTAGCCATAAGCGCAGTGACGAATCGTATAGAACCAGGGCCCCACCCGGGGCCGAGCCAACGACTCAATTTCGAATTCTGCATCTCTCCTCCGAACTCCGCCCGTCTGTATAAATCGAGACAATGAAAAAATCACACCCGGAAGGTGAAAGAAAACTCTGAGGGCGAAGCGCAGCGAAAATTTCGCGGTTCTATCGTTCCCTTTCTCGTTATAGAATGATGTGGCGTGACGTTATCGTTCTGAGGATAAACCAGCAAAGATTGGATGACTGCGATGAGCGACCCTGTGAGGGAGAGGACCTATAGTGAGACCGAGATTAAGGCGCGTCTCGAGCAAGAACTGCCGCGATGGGTCTATGAAGGCGGATGGATCCGCCGCAAATATAGGACCGCAAGCTGGAAGAGCACGCTCATGGTGATCAACACGGTCGGGCATCTTGCCGAGGCGGCCTGGCACCATCCCGACATAACGGCCTCCTACGCATGGGTCGAAGTCCGGCTTCAGAATCATGCCGCCAAAGGGATTACGGATAAGGATTTTGAGCTTGCCAAGAAGATCGAGCAAGTTGTGCTTTGGCAGCCTGGCACGGAGGGCGGGGCTTTGGAGGGAACGCCCACGGCAGATCAACGGTTTGCCTATATCGATTACAAAAAAACCTAAGCGGCACGGTAATCGTCATTACGGCACAGGCGATGCGAGAAACTGATCTTGCGGCCTTCGATTCGAGTGGTGACTGAAGTGCGTCTCTTGCCATTCGAAAGCGGGGCCACGGCTGACCTGCGGCGACAAGGTGGTCGCGGCAGTTGACCCCCTCATCTATGCCGGCTTGCGCCGCTGTATCCATATGTTGCCGCCATGCCACAGTAAGCAAGAATGTCTGACACTTGGTTCGTAGTCCACTGTCTCGACTTGACGCGACAGGGACTTTGTTATGCCATTCGATTGCCGACGTTCGGAAAGCCTTGGGCGAAGCTCTGACAAAGTTGCGATTGGTCAACGGGGGGGACATTGAGCTGGCTGATCGAGGCAAAGCTTCTCAGAGCTGCGGCGATATCTGCGGCGATAGCATTTGTGGCC
Organism: uncultured Methylocapsa sp.; assembly: GCA_964457695.1. Classification (GTDB taxonomy): domain Bacteria; phylum Pseudomonadota; class Alphaproteobacteria; order Rhizobiales; family Beijerinckiaceae; genus Methylocapsa. The sequence goes on along the minus strand of CAYWHF010000100.1, from coordinate 2,242 downwards.
TCCGGCGCGGCATTTGTTGCCCCTGTTTGTGCCCAAAGCGTACCTGAGCCGCTCCTGCCGGATCCGTTGTTCCAGGCGATGCTGAGCGCGCCCTCGCGCCTCGACACGACATTGCGATATGCCGTTAGCGCAAAAGAGCGCGGCGACCTCGAAGCCGCGATAGGTTCTTTGGAGCGGCTTCTTTTCTATAATTCCAATCTTTCGCTCGTCGAGTTTGAGCTTGGGACGCTCTATTTTCGCCTCGGTTCCTATCAGATGGCACGCGGATATTTTGAGCATGTCCTCGTTGCCGCAGACGCAACCGCGGAACTAAAGGCGCGGGCTCAGGAATACCTTGATGAGATTGAAAAAAGGCTGCAACCGGATCAAGTGAGCGGCTATGCGCAGACGGGGTTCCGCTATCAGTCAAATGCCAGCTTTGGACCTACTCAGCAATCCTTGATCGGGGCGACGCGCCCTATCAACAGCCAACTTGTTCCGCAGCCCGACGGGAACTGGTTCGGGGCTTTCGCGCTTAATTATACGCACGATTTTGAGAACCAAAGCGGGGACGTATTTGAAGTAAATCTTGGCGGCTATACGGCGCAGCAGTTTAACGTGAGTGCGGTTGACACGGACTTGCTCGATATCCGCTTGGGTCCGCGCTTCGGGATCTTTCTCGACGAGTTGAATGGCGCCTCGCTAAAACCTTATGCGGTCGCAACTGGCGTGTTGCTTGCAAATGCGCCCTACCTCGGAAGTTTCGGGGGAGGGGTCACGATGCATTTCAATTGGGCGAATATTGCATTGGATCCCTATGCCGAATTCCGCCAGATGGACTATCATAGTACCGGTCTTTACCCTTTGGCCTCCAACCTAACAGGCAATTTGGTCACCGCAGCCCTGCAAGCCGCTGGCCTCATATCCGAGAACGTTCGCTGGAAAGCGCGATGGGCATTTTACAACAGCAATGATGCTGCCCCTTGGTTTAGCTATCGCCGGTTTGCGTTTGACCTTTGGCTGCCTTGCGCGATTGCTTCGCCTTGGGGAGGGCCGGACTGGGTTCTGACGCCAACCTTCACCGTTTCCCACTGGTATTATCGTCAACCCGATCCGGCCATCGTCCCCTTCGTTACCGAACGTGCTTTTGAGTGGCACGCGGGCGCCGGGTTAGACATTCCTCTCCAGAAGGGAATTGCTCTCGGGTTAGCGGTGCAATACCGTGCGATAAACTCGAATGTACCGGGGAACACGGTTAGGGAAGTCGCGGTCACTTTAGGACCGGCAGTGCGTTTTTGAGGCGGCGCAATGTTGCTAGGGATGAATGCAGGAATCAGAGCAAGTTTGGCGTTGCTGGCCGCCAGCACTGTGCTTGCGTCTTTCTCCGCCGCCGCTCAGGAGGTCGGCGCAGCCGCCGCCGTCAATCCGCAATCGCAAGGCACGCCTCCAGGTGGCGCGACGCGCGTTCTGCAAATTGGGGCGCGGGTCGTGCACAACGAACAAATTCAGACGACCGCAAGTGGGACCCTGCAGATTCTTTTTCTCGACAAAACGACCCTGAATGTCGGTCCAAATAGCCGGCTTGTGATCGATAGTTTTGTGTATGACCCTGCTACCGGCACCGGGCAAATGGTCGCTTCGCTCGCCAAGGGCGCGCTTCGCTTTGTCGGCGGAGAACTCAGCCATCAGGGTGCGGCGACTTTGAAAACCCCCGTTGTCACGATTGGAATTCGTGGCGGAATCGCGACGGTTGCCCATGGCGCCAACGGAACACGGGCGATCAACAATTTTGGCCGTCTCATCGTTAGCAATGGCGCCGGATCCATCACGATAAGGCGTACAGGCTTTGCAGTTTCGGTGGCCAGTTGGACAACCCCTCCTACGGAGCCAGAGCGCGTTAGCCAATCCGAGACCAATTATTATCTTGCGCTTTTGACAAGTAAACCCGGCCAGAGAGGCGGTGCCAAGTCGATTCCGGCCGATAGTGATATCAGCCCATTCGACATTGGAACCGGAACTTTCGCACCGGATAGCCTGCCTATCCAGCAACAGACGACAAGCGTCGAAAATCTCGTCTTCGAAATCATAGTGCAGGCCGCTCAAAAGGGCGTTGTCCGAACTCCGCCGGTAGTACCTAGGCCGCGGCCGCCGCCATCTCCACCACCTCCGCCACCTGGCGGAGGGTGACGCCGCCATGACCCGGCTTTTCGTTTTTGAGGCGGCGCAATGTTGCTAGGGATGAATGCAGGAATCAGAGCAAGTT
>CAYWHF010000099.1:4151-8024 GCA_964457695.1 uncultured Methylocapsa sp. | reverse complement strand
CCCCGTCGCGCCGGTCGCACCAGTGGCCCCAGTTGCGCCAGTTGACCCCGTCGCGCCCGGCAGACCCGGCGGCCCGGGTGTACCCGTCGCGCCAGTCGGCCCGATCGGCCCGGTAGGACCAGTTGCCCCCGTTGCTCCGGACGCGCCAGTTGCCCCAGTCGGACCTGCTGGGCCCGTGGGCCCCGTCGGGCCTTGCGGGCCAACCGTGACAGCGGTCACGTCGAAAACATCGAACACCTGTCCTCCCCCTCGGAGGCCGGAGGCGACCGGAGCGGAGACAGTCAGGCGATATTCGCCGGGGGCTATGACCGGCGTCGTGCAAGTGTAAACCGTATGAGTCGCGTTCAACGGGCAGAAGGTTGTGATGTCGGTGGGTCCGAGAAGAACTCTGCCGCCAGGGAGGAAACCCTGGCCGGTTATGGTCAGCAAAGAATTCACCGGCGGTGACGGCGGCGTAATATTGTTTTCCGTCACTGTCACAATTACGACATTCGCATCGGCAGAAGTCGGTACCGCAGCCGTCGAAAGCATCAGGCCCGACCAAAGAATCGAATAAGGAATTTGTGCCGGTTTCATCTTTGTCTCCAACAATAAATTTTTGATATTTTTGAGCACATGTATGCCGATATGCCACAATTGGCGAGCCCCGTAAAGGCTATGTTTTAGCCAAATTTCTGCCCTGCGCGCGCGGCAGAGGCGGACGGGCCGGGCGAGAAGCGGCGCTGCTTTGCCGGGCGGGGGAGAGCCCATCCTATCCCAACTTTTAAGGGCACCAGAGCGCCCATCAGACGCTCCGGCGTGTCCTGGTCAGCTCAAAAACAATTATTGCTATTGGGCCCGAACCTGCCGGTTCCCTTGGGCTCGCCAGTTACAGGATCGAGGCAGAGCCTGATCTCCCTCGCGCGTCTAAAATCGAACATATTTTCCAACGACCCGGCGATCGCGTCAAACGAGCCATTTCCGATCTGGCCGAGACCCCAGTTATCCTCGATGAAGCGCAGAATAGAGCTCTGATCCGTCACGCTGTGATCGACGAAATTGTCCTTGGCGTAGGGAGAAATCACCTGAAGCGGCAGACGGGGACCATATCCGCAGCGGCCTCCGGGGGCGTTTGGCGGTGTTTGGCCGCAGGAGCCAGGACCAGTCAGAGCGTCAGCCGCCGTGTTCGACTGGCTTACAATTGGCCCCATTTGATGATCGTACCAGCCGTCGGAGTCGTCCCAAGCGATGATGACCGCGGTGGACTTCCACTCCGGACGCTTTTGCAAAGTGTTGAGCGTTTTCACAATAAAGGTTTGCTCGTCGAGCGGGGAAGAATAGCCCGCGTGGCCATCTTGATAGCTTGGCGGCTTGAGAAAGGAGACCGCCGGCAAATTTCCGTTGGCCAGGGCATCGAAGAAGTCATGAATATCGTACTGATGATTCGCGGCATCGATCGTGCCGATTGCCGCAATCGAGCTTGGCCTTACGTGGGTTAGATTGGCGGTCGACGGGTAATATTGGAACGGCTGATGATGAGGGATGTAGTCCTTGTGTGGCACCCCCGTCACTAACGAAGTGTGGGTGCGCTTGCATCCCGTGCTGCCGTCTGGATTGGTGATCGTGAGATCGAAACCGCCCTGAAAATAACCCCAGGTGATGCCGTTCGCATTCAGCAAATCGCCGACGTTGAGTCCCTTAATAAATTTCACGTTCTCGCGCGTGTCGCAGACGTCACCCGAGGGCTGCGCATCGCCGATCAACGTCCCTCCAATACTATCCCCCGCCAGATCGGTTGGGGTGACACCGGCAGTCTGGCCGGAGATAAGGTTGACATGGCCTGGCGTGGATGGCCCAAATGTCGTACCGAACGAATTATCGCTCATCGCGAAAAACTGCGCAAAATACCACAACGCCGTGACGGTGTTTCCGTCGAAATAACCCATGACCAGATTCTTGCCGAGGTTAAAGTCCCGGCACTTGGCGCCGGGAGTGCTGCCCACTCCGGCAAACTGCGGAAATTTGTCCATCAAACCTGCGTCGAAGGCCTGCTGCTCGGCCGTATAATCGTGATCCTGATCGCAGGTGGCCGCTTGGCTGCGATCGAGCCGGAACGGGTTGAACCCGTTCGGATTTGCGCTCTCCAATCCCGGGCTGAGCCTATTAACAGAGGGCGTGTTGCGTCTCGGTGTGAAATCGGGCTCGCCCGGCGGATTATCTGCCTCAGGGTAGGTGCCGAAATAATGGTCAAAGGAGACATTCTCCTGAAAAATCACGACGAGGTGCTTGATAGGTGTCGCGGTATCATCAGCCTTTGCTGAGGGCGCTCCATTCACTGCTGCAATCGCGCACGCTCCAAGCGCGCTGCCAAGCAACCGGCCTCGTGTCGTCATCGACATTCCTCCCGATAATGAAAATCTTTGCGGCCCAAGCGCCGCAAGTTTTCCGTATCGGGGTCAGATGACACAGATGTGAAGATGCAACTCTCGCGTGAATTTGTACGCGTGCGACGGGCCGTTCCGGACCGCTCATCGCCGACTTCAGTGGAACGATCTCAATTAACGGGCACTGTCCGCCATGCGATTCCACTCGCATACACAAATGAAGGAAGAAAGCCGTTCCAATGCCTTGTAAATTTTCCGCCCGGACCAAGCCCGAAGCTTTTCGCCCAGGTCCTAGCCGGGACATGCCGGCGGCACGCTCATCGCGAGACCGAAGGCATGCCGCAAACTCTTATCGTTGCGGCGCGGCGACGCGAAACTCGACCCTGCGGTTCGGGCGCTCAGGCGTTTGCGTCCCTGTGCTGCTGCGCCCTTCCATTTCCGCACCCGCGCCGGCCTGGTTCATGGCGCTGTCATACGCCTTTGGGCTCAGCATTGCGGGGTTAACGCCAGCGCGAACGAGCGCTTTATAGACAGAACCCGCGCGCGCTTGGGCGAGCGCCCCGCCTCTTGGGGAAGCCGAGTTTCCCCCGGTATAGCCAATCAGGTCAACCGTCGTTCCAGCCGGCAAAGCTTTGATGATCTCCGCCGCCCTTCTAATAATTTTGACATCGCTGGATAAAATCTTTGCGCTGTTGGCGGAGAACTCTATGCTCAAAGAATTAAGCGCGTCCGCCCCGGATGCTGCAACATGGGTCTTGCCGGATTGGCCGCCCGAAGGCGCCGATAACGCTAGTCTAATATTCGCCGGGCCGGTTTTCGTGATTGCAGCCGCCACGAATTTTGGAAGATCGGTCGGCGGCAGGGAGGCAAAGGACCGCCCGTTGCCGGAAAACTGCCAAGGGGAACTTTCGTAACCGAAAACGCTCAATTGTGCGGTAAAATTCTTGATCCACCCCGCCTGAGGGGAGAAATCGCCGATTGGGACAGCCGTTGCTGTGGACTGAACCGGCCCTTTATCGCTTTTGCCCCCCGCCGAAATGCTATAGCCAAAAAGAGCGAGCGTGGCCAGGAAGGCTGCACCGGGAACTGCCAAGCGGAGCCCGCGAACGCCACGGTGGGCTTGCGGCCTTGGAGATACTCGGCTTTCATGGACGATATCGTTGGATTGACTGGGATTTTTCAACATCGGCATTTTTGTTGCTCCGCCGTTTTCCGCCTATCCGCTATTGTTCTCGGAATGAGTTCATCATCGCTCTTGGTAAATAACCGCATTCTCGCCAAAATGGTTCCGGGGGAAATAGGGGCCCAGAACGTAATCCTAAACCGGACGAGAAGTCCATGAGAGAAACCTGGCGGCGGCGCCTTGCTGATTCGAGCATTCGCGCGGTTACACCAGCGCGGATCACCCTATCGTCGCCAATTTCCGGCCCACAACCCCCCATCACGTCCACCTTTAACGCGCGGGGCACCGCGCCCCAGGAACTCATCACACTGCGAGGCCCCCGTCTCC
>CAYWHF010000099.1:0-4141 GCA_964457695.1 uncultured Methylocapsa sp. | reverse complement strand
GGGGCTTCCCGCAAGCCATGCTGGGCCGGAGCGCCCCCCCGTTGCCAATTGCCGGCCACGAACCGCCATGACATTCCACTTTATCGGCGCAGGGCCCGGAGCCCCCGATCTCATTACCTTGCGCGGCCGCGATCTTATCGCGCGCTCGCCCGTCTGCCTTTACGCGGGCTCTCTCGTGCCTCGGGCTCTGTTGTCCTATTGTCCCGAGGGCGCCCGGATCATCGATACGGCGCCCATGAGCCTTGAGGAAATCTGCGAGGAATTTTTGCGAGCGCATGGCGCTGGCGAGGATGTCGCACGCCTGCATTCGGGCGATCTCTCCATATGGAGCGCGCTCGGCGAACAGATCCGCGCGTTGGACCAGCTCTCGATCCCCTTTACGGTCACGCCGGGCGTTCCTTCCTTTGCCGCCGCGGCCGCGGCGCTTGGCGTTGAACTGACCCTGCCGGAAGTTGCGCAATCTCTGGTTCTCACGCGCACGCCGGGGCGCGCCTCGGCAATGCCGGAGCATGAAACGCTTGCGGCCTTCGCGGCGACAAAGACGACGCTTGCGATCCACCTCTCGATCCACATGCTCGCGCAGGTCGTGGCCGAACTCACGCCCCATTATGGCGCGGACTGTCCGGCGGCGATCGTGCTTCGGGCCTCCTGGCCGGACCAAAAGATTCTTCGCGGAACATTGGCAACGATCGCGGGGCAAGCTGCAGAAAACCAAATGGAGCGCACCGCTCTGATCCTTGTTGGACGCGTTTTAGACGCGCGCGATTTTCGGGCGAGCGCTCTTTACGACCGCGACTATCAGCGCCGGTTCCGGGCAAAATCTCAATGAACCGGCAAAAAGGGCGTTCGCGCGAGCAATGTGCCTTCGCGATCAAAGACCGCGATTTCGAGCTCAATGTCGCTGCCGTGCAAGACCTTTGCCGCCGTGCGCCATGCCGCATGAGCTACTGGCGACGCAATGTCGAGATTTGTCTCCCTGGCGATTTGCAAAATCTCGCCGGCACTTTGCGCCGCTCTCGCGCGCTCACAAAATTCGGCGATGGCACCCGCTTCCCCGCCACGCGCCGCAAGCCACAAAACATCGACGGCGCCGCGCCTGGAATGAAGATCGAGAAAACCTTGGCCGAGCTTCGTCATTTTGGCAAAGCCTCCCGCAATCGTCACTTTCGGAATCTGATGCGTGCGCAGATATTTTAGCATCCCGCCCGCAAAATCGCCCATTTCGATGAGCGCAATCTCCGGCAGTTTATGGAGCGCCTTGATTGCGGCTTCCGAAGTTGCACCCGTGGAACCGGCTATATGATCGATAGGCGCGGCGCGGGCGACATCGATGCCGCGGTGAATGGTATCGATCCAGGCGGCGCAGGAAAAAGGCACGACGATTCCCGTCGTGCCGAGAATCGAAAGACCGCCCACAATGCCGAGCCTTGCATTGAGCGTCCTCTTGGCGATTTCTTCGCCGCCGGGAATGGCGATTTCGACGATAACGCCGCCCGTACCGCCGCCAATTCGCGCAACCTCCTCGATTGCGGCCTTGGTCATAGAGCGGGGCCCGGGTTTGATCGCAGGTTCTCCCGGGGCGAGCTGCAGGCCCGGGCGCGTGACCGTTCCAACGCCTTCCCCCGCACGAAAGGCGACGCCCGAACCCGGGGCCCCAAGCGAAACACTTGCGATCACCAGCGCCCCATGCGTCACATCGGGATCGTCGCCCGCGTCCTTGATAATGCCTGCGCGCGCAAAACCTTCGCCAAATTCCGCCAAGGCGAGCGCGAAGGATGGCCGCATTCCATTTGGAAGAGTAATGGTGACGGGGTCAGGAAAGCGGCCGGTCAGAAGCGCCTCATAGGCCGCGCGCGCTCCGGCAGCGGCGCAAGCTCCGGTCGTCCAGCCCCGGCGCAACTTCGTCTTCGAGGAAGGATTTTGCTCGGGGTTGTTCATAGGTCAGGAAGCTTATTCGCGTGAATTTCGATTCTTATGGGAGGAATAGTTTAGCACGGGGGCTCGTGATTGCCGCGCCGCGTTCGGGCTCTGGCAAGACCTTGCTCACGTTTGGGCTCCTGCGCGCCTGCCGCAATGCGGGGCTTTCTGTTGCGGGCGCCAAATGCGGGCCGGATTATATCGACCCTGGCTTTCACGCCGCCGCAAGCGGCAAACCTTGCATAAATCTCGACAGCTGGGCGATGGCGCCCGAGCTTTTGCGCGCTCTTGCCGCCTCCGCGAACGACTCTTCGGACTATATTCTTTGCGAAGGCGTGATGGGGCTTTTTGATGGCGTAGCGGGAGAGCGCGGCCGGACGGGCTCGTCGGCCGATGTCGCCGCAGCGCTTGGCTGGCCGGTTGTGCTCGCCGTCGACATCACCGGCCAGTCACAATCGGCGGCAGCGATCGTCAAGGGCTGTGCCAGTTACGATCCGCGCATCGCGATAGCAGGGGTGGTCTTGAACCGTGTCGCGAGCGCGCGCCATCGTTTGCTTGCGGGCGAAGCGATCGAAGCAGCCGGCTTCAAAGTTTTGGGCGCGTTACCGAGGGATGAAAAGCTTAAACTGCCGGAGCGCCATCTTGGTCTCGTGCAGGCAGAAGAAACTGCCGGGCTCGAAGCGGCTCTAGACCGGATCTCCGAGGTCATCGCGGAACATACCGATATTTCCGCCATTTTGTCTTGCGCCCGGAAAATGGCGGCGTTTGCAGAAAGGGAGCCGCTTCCCCTGCCTCCTCCCGCGCAGCGCATCGCGATTGCAAAAGACGAGGCCTTTTCGTTTTTCTATCCGCATATTCTTTTTGGCTGGCGGAAGGCGGGCGCGGAAATTAGTTTCTTCTCGCCGCTTGCCGATGAGCCTCCCCCAAGCGACTGCGGCTTTTGCTGGCTGCCCGGCGGCTATCCCGAGCTCCATGCAGAACGGCTCGCGGCGGCCGAGCGCTTTCTTGCCGGCTTGCGCAATTTCGCCGGGACAAAGCCCGTCTATGGGGAATGCGGCGGCTATATGGTTTTGGGACAAAGCCTGAAGGACAAGCAAGGCCGCGCGCATCGCATGGCGGGCCTGCTCGATGTTTCGACGAGCTTTGCGAACCCAAAATTGCATCTTGGCTACCGGCAGGCACGGCTCGCCGAGGCTCATCCCTTAGGTGAGAAGGGCGCGTTATTGCGCGGCCACGAATTTCATTATGCGAGCTTAGATGGAGCGCCCTCGTCCGACAGACCCTTTGCCTTCATCCGGGATGCAAATGGAGGGCAGGAGCGGGCGGAGGGAGCAAGGCGTGGTGCCGTTTCGGGAAGTTTTTTCCACTTCATCGCAGCGGAAAAGCCATGATAGTCAGTTCGGGGTTAATGGAGGGCTCCATTTCCCATGGCGCGGCGCAACTAAAGCAGCTTCTTAAGCGATCTCTCAACATCGGGCCCATTGCACAGCCGCACCGACCCGCGGCGATCTTATGCCGCGGCCTGATCTACCTTATCCCTCCCCATCGCGGCGAGAATAGTCTCACGCATTAGTTCCGCCTCCGGCATTTGCTCGCGCGCGCCAGCCTCTTCAATCAGATGCAGCGCCGTATTGACGGCGGTCAGCGCTTCGTTCAGCGACTTCGGATTGCGCGTGCGGTTCCACAGCGCTCCGAGCGTATAGGCAAGATTGATTTGCGTCCGCGCTATGTCGAGCGGCGCACCCACTGCAGGCTCCGCCTCCAAAGCGGCGCGGAAGGCCGACACGGCCTCCTTCAACTTTCTTGTGCTGTTCTCGCGCTCGCCGATTTCAACAAGAACATTGCCGAGATTGTTGTTGGCCGCAATAAAGCCCGGCGGATCAAGAGCGCCGTCTTGCAGGGCTGCTTGATACGCAACAACGGCCTGATAAAGCCGCCCGGAGCCGTTCTCTTTCTCGCCGAGGGCCTGAAGCGCCTGCCCGAGATTATATTGAGTGAACGCCCATTCTTCCGGCGCAAGCTCGCGGCTCGTTCCGCGCAGAGCCTTTCGATAGGCGTCGACGGCATCGATCAGGCGCTCGGCTTGATCCTCGCCGATCCCAAGACCGCTGAGTGCATCTCCGAGAGATTTATAGGTGCGGGCGAAATCGAAGGGTGCGGTTTGCTGATACAGCTGCGTCAGCGCGGCGCGATAGGCTTCGGCCGCATCCCGCAGCGCATTGAG
>CAYWHF010000098.1:0-8059 GCA_964457695.1 uncultured Methylocapsa sp. | reverse complement strand
TGCCGTCGATCAATTTGGAGGTCAGCACCACTTGTCCCGAACTTGCGGAGCGGTCGCCGAAGGTGAATCGAGCCTTGGCCGACGATATCTCGATGCGAATATCTTGGTCAAGATTCTCCACAAGTTTTTGGATTTCGGCCACGGCCTTGCGCGGCACGATCACGCCCGGCATCCCGAGGGCCCCTTTGGGGGCAGCAACTTCCACCCTCGCGAGTCTATGGCCATCGGTAGCGACGGCACGCAGCATGGTGTGGCCCTCAACATCGACAGTGTGCAGATAAATGCCGTTCAGGTAATAGCGTGTCTCTTCGCTGGAAATCGCGAATTGGGTCTTATCGATCAGACGCTTGAGGTCGCCCGGCACGAGTTTGAAGCTGTGGCTCAAATCTCCGGCGGTGAGATCGGGGAAATCGCTGTCCGGCAGCGATTGGAGATTGAAACGCGAACGCCCGGACCGCAGCTGCAATTGGCCCGATTCTCCTTGCGATTCAACAGACACTTGCGCGCCGTCTGGGAGCTTCCGGACAATGTCGTAGAGGATATGGGCAGGTACTGTCGTTGCGCCGCCTTTGCTCACGTCCGCGGACAAGCGCTCGGCAACCTCAAGATCGAGATCGGTCGCTTTCAGGAGCAGCGATTGTTCTTCGGCTAGCAACAAAACATTCGACAGAATGGGAATAGTGTTGCGCCGTTCCACGACGCGATGGACATGGCCGAGAGATTTTAATAGGGCCGCTCGTTCGAGAGTGACTTTCATCGCGAGTTCCAATCGAGCCTTTGTTCAAACCGTAACATCTGCCGCGTGCCGGAAAGAGAGGAGTTTGGCGCGGCTTTGGCCAAACAGCAAGCGGCTCAACGGAGCATCGGCTTACGCATTTTCCCCGGCACCCAACAAGCGGCGAGCAGCGCGAATCCTTTACCTGCCCTTAATCCGCTCAAATTAAAATAAAAAAAGGGCTATCTCCCCAAAAATGATTGCCGCGAACGCCTTATAGACGGATTCGGAAAGAAGGGCGCGGTTGGAATGGCGCAGTCCAAATTGGCAGATGGCTAGGAGCACGCCCAAGGCACATCTTCATCGCGCATTTCGAGGGTCAAGACTTTGCGGCGCCGCAGTGGAACATCACGGAGTCTAGTCAAAAGGCGGCGCACGCTTTTTGGGCAACTGCTTTACTGGGGTTTGATCGCGACAATCTGGGCCACAGCAGCAGGCGCCGGCATCATCGCCTATGAAGCAACAAAGCTCCCGCCGGTCGACACGCTCGCGGTCCCGAAACGGCCGCCCAATATTGCCATCCTCGACGAAAATGGGGTGCTGCTTGCAAACCGTGGCGACACGGGAGGCGCGGCCGTCAGAATCGGAAACTTGCCGCCCTATCTGTCAAAAGCCTTCATCGCAATCGAGGACCGCCGCTTTTATTCGCATTGGGGAGTAGATCCTTTTGGTGTTTTGCGCGCCCTGTACCATAATTTTACGGGAGACGGCCCTGTACAGGGCGGTTCGACCTTGACACAGCAGCTCGCCAAAAACCTCTTTCTCACCCAAGAACGAACCCTTTCACGCAAAATCCAAGAAGCAATCCTCGCACTCTGGCTCGAGCATAAATATACGAAGAATCAAATCCTCGAGTTTTATTTGAACCGGGTTTATTTCGGCTCGGGCGCTTATGGCGTCGAAGCGGCTGCGCAAAAATATTTTGGCCATGGCGCGCGCGAACTGACCCTTCCGGAAGCGGCAATGCTTGCGGGTCTCATGAAGGCTCCCGCAAGGCTCGCCCCCAACCGCAATCCCGCGGGCGCAAAAGAACGCGCAGAGCAGGTCATCAAAGCGATGACCGGGGAAGGTTATATTACCCATGCGATGGCGATGCTCGCCCTGGCCCATCCGGCGCAAGCCCTTCGAGATCAGACCAAAAACTCGGCCAACTACGCCGCAGATTATGTGATGGACATACTCGACGATTCGATCGGGGCGATTAACGAGGACATTTCTGTCACCACGACCCTCAACGCGTCCTTGCAAACCTTAGCGGCAAATGCACTCGCAGACGAACTCGACCGCAAAGGCGCGGCTTTTGCGGTGGAGCAAGGCGCGCTCCTTGCAATCGACCCCAATGGCGCGATCAAGGCGCTGGTAGGCGGACGCGACTACGGCGAAAGTGCGTTCAATCGCGCAATCTCGGCCAAGCGCCAGCCCGGCTCCGCATTCAAGCCTTTTGTTTATCTCGCGGCGCTCGAAAATGGTCTTGCGCCAGACACGGTGCGCGAAGACGCGCCGATCAATGTGAAAGGCTGGCAGCCGGAAAATTACTCGCGCGCCTATTTGGGCCCTGTCACCCTTACCCAGGCGTTGTCATTATCTTTGAACACGGTGGCGGTTCGCCTTGGCCTTGAAGTCGGTCCTAAGGCCGTCGCCAAAGCCGCACACCGTCTCGGCATCGCATCCGATCTTGCCATAAATCCCTCGCTTGCACTCGGCACATCGGAAGTCACGCTGCTCGAGCTTATCAGCGCCTATGTTCCCTTCGCCAATGGCGGAATAGGCGTCCAGCCGCAGGTTATCTGGAAAGTGAAGACCGCGGCCGGAAGACTCCTTTATCAGCGCAAGGGGGCGAACAACGGCAGGGTTGTTGCGCCGGCCTATGTGGCGATGATGAATGCCATGCTCGAAGAAACTCTGTTGACCGGAACCGCCCGCAAGGCCGAACTGCCGGGCTGGCAGGCGGCGGGCAAGACCGGCACAAGCCAAGATTTTCGCGACGCCTGGTTCGTCGGCTATACGAGCCACCTGATTGCCGGCGTATGGCTCGGCAATGACGATAATTCCCCGACCAAAAAAGTCTCAGGCGGCAATTTGCCGGTCGAGATCTGGTCGCGCTTCATGCGCGCCGCGCATCAAAGCGTGCCGCCGCAGCCGCTCGCCGGCGGATGGCAGCGCGAGAATGGCGCGCCATTGGCGAATGAGCCGGTGGCGGAAAACGGCTCGGCACAAATGCCGTCACCCGATTGGCCGGCGGGGGCGAGGAGGCTGGCGCAGCCAGTCCCTTCGGCTTCGGCAGGGGCCGGTATTCCGCTTCCTCCGGCCGACATTCCAAACCCTGGTCCATCCGTGCGCGCGCCTGCGGCGAAGCCAAGGGACCTCAGCTTTTTTTGATTCGCTCCTTGGGGCTCGTTGAGCGCCTATTTCGGGCAGAGCTTCGCTTGGAATCGGTTACCCGCCGATGCCGGTCTTGGGGCGCAACCTTACGACGACATCGACTTTGGCAATCTCATAGCCCTCCGGCGGTGTCACCTGCCCTTCGATCTGCTTTCCCTCGAGCGGAATGTCCTCGATGAGACCGGTATCTTCAAAGTAGAAATGGCTATGATCGCTCGTATTCGTATCGAATATCGTTTTCGTGCCTTCGATTGCAAGCCCGCGGACAATGCCTACATTGGCAAAGAGATTGAGCACATTATAGACCGTCGCCAGCGATGCTTGCATCTTCAATACATTGGCCTCTGCCGCCAAAGTATCGGCGGTGACATGTCTGTTGCCTTTGCTGAAGAGAAGCCTGGCAAGCCCGAGCCGCTGACGCGTGGCGCGAAGGCCGTAACGCTCCAAAAGCGCTCGATAACGATTTTTGCCAGGCAATGCTTCGGCCGCAAACCCGCCTTGCGGATATTCTGTCATGCCAAATCCGTCTCCCCTGCCACCAGGGCGGCCCGCAGCGTGGCAACAGGCCGAACACCCTGCGGCCACGCGATTGACCGATGGTCTAACCAAAATATAATATATCGGGCAATTAATTCATTCAATGCCGCGAATTGGCCCTTCGCGGGGCAAAGACAAGGGCCGAGCCTTGACGGCGGTCGCGCGTTGCTTCATGCAGGAGTTGCAGAGACGCTCCGAACCGGAGCCTGGCGGCCTTGCCGTACGTCTCGTTGAGATAGAGTTTTGCCTGCGCGCCCAAAGGGTTACGTCAGGAATGATCGACGCCGCTGAGAGCCTTCAATCTGAAGATTCGCAGGATTTGCCGAGGCTCTGCGCATCGCCGCGGCTGTTCAAAAATCCCCTGCTCGACAAATTGTCCCGGGTCCATTGGTCGACCCCGCTCTTTGTGTATCTACCCTTAATTTTTCTTCTCGCGGGACTGAGCTTGCACAATTATGGCCCACGATTCGTCCTTTTGGCGGCGGTGCTCGGCTATTTCATCTGGACTCTGGTCGAATATTTCGGCCACCGGTATCTCTTCCATTGCCTCTTTCCCGGAAGCTTCGGCGCGCGAATCCATTTCCTGATCCATGGCGTGCACCACGAGCATCCCAAAGATCCGCTGCGCCTTGTGATGCCGGTGCTCCTCAGCGGTCCGATCATGCTGATTTCCTTTTCGATTGGGCGGCTCTTTTTCGGCCTTCCCCTCGGCTATCCGGTCTTTATGGGCTTCATCATTGGCTATCTCGCCTATGACATGGTGCATTATTACCTGCACCACGGTCAGCCGAAGAGCTGGGCCGGACGCATGTTGCGGCGCCTCCACATGCTGCATCATTTTCGCGATCCGGAGCGGGGTTTTGGGGTGAGCGCGCCCTGGTGGGACTACGTTTTCCAGACCGCACATATCCGCGTGAACAGCGGCGATGCCGGGGCTTGACGGGGAACAAAGGGCCGAGGGCGGCTTGCTATTGCGCGCGGGTTACGCTTCGGCACACGCGCTAACTAACCTTCAGGATTGTTTTTTTCCTCGAGCCGCGCCTTAAGCACAAGCAGTTTGGCGAAGGGCGAGTTCGGGTCGGGAGGGCGTTCGCTGGAACGCGTCTTATTGTCCCTGGTGCCCGTATGCTCGCCAAGCCGTTCTCCGCGCTCGTCCGCGCTGGCGCGATTTGTGCGCCGTGCCTGCATTCGCCCCTTGTGGTGGACCCCGCCGTATGTGCGCCGTTCGTCCCTCGCACGAGCCACGCTTTCCTCGCGCCGGTCATTGAGCGCCGTTTGCTCGGAGCCGCTTAGGGAGCCGGTGATTGCCGCCGGCAATAATTTCTCGCCATCCGGAGGCATGCCGTCCGCAGCCTTGCGAGCTCCTGCCTGCACCGGCCCGGAGGCTTCCTCCAGGGACAGATTTACGGGATGTGCAGGCGCTTCTTTGCGGCCGCCGGAATGTTTTACATTGGCACGGCCAAAAGATTTGCGCGCCGGATGGTGCTGCCGGTGAGGCCGCCAGATTTCGATCAAATGCTCGCCGTCTGCGCTTGCTGGCAAAGATTTGTCGGAGCCGGTCATGCCGGGTTCGTGCGGCTCCTTCACCTGAACCAAGTTATCGCCCTCAACCGGTGCCTCCGGCAGATTGCTGTGACGGCACGAAATGCCGTCAGAAGCGATGATCTCTTGAGCTTCCCCGGGCATATGCCCGGCTGCCTTTGCGGCTTCACCAGGCAATCCAATGTCCGCTATGAGTTCGGCCCGTTCCGGGTCTGCATCTGCTTGCGGCAGGGCGTCAATCGCAGCGCCAGTCGTCTCTTTTAATGCGCCGCCTGCCGGTACCAAATCTTCGGATTGCGCAGGCGCAGCCCTTGTGATTGCCGGACCCTTGCGGCTCTCAGACTGATAGCCAAGCACGTGAAGGATCGAAGCAAAGCTTTCACCCGAGCAACCCGCAAGCGAAGTCATCGCAACAGTGACAACAAAAGCATCGCCATCGGCGGCGCCTTGCGGCGGATCGCCCGGTGTTACCCCTGGGCGGTAGTTTACCGCCGGACGGATCAAATCGGCGAGGCGCTCCAAAATGTCGACGCGCACCGCGCGGTCACCGCAAACGCGAAATCCCGCGGCCCGGTACAGATTCTTTGGAATTTCTTTGACGGCAGCAAAGGACGTCCGCCCGGAAGCGGCGAGATGGAGAACGTCGTCGAGGCCCTGAAACCCTTCTGTGCAGTGTTTCAGGGCATGAAGCTGCGCAGCGAGAGCGCGAGGAGCGGGCTTGATCAAATTCGGCAGGTAGAGATGGTAGGCGCCGAAACGAACGCCTAACTTACGCAGCGCGGCACGGTCATCCTGGCTTAGGGATTTCACGTCTTCTGCAACACGTGCCCGGTCGAGTACGCCAAGGGACTCTGCGACGTGAAACGCAAGGCCGCGCGCGATGCCATCAAGGCCCTCGCCTTTCTCGAGATCGGAAAGGGGTCCAAGGAGCTTCGTCACATGCTGCGCGAGCCAAAGGTCGAGTCGCTGTTGCACAATCGCAAGCGCTTGGCCTGTCAGTTGTTCGTCCGCAAGAATCGACACCCGAGGCTGGAGCACATGCGCGCCCGCGCAAACCGTTCCAACGGCTTCACCGAGCCAGCGGATGACGCCATCATTGGCAAGTAAGAATGCATCATCGACGGCCTCGCTCAGCCGTCGCGCCCTGCCTTCGATTTCGCTCGACAGCGCTTTTTGCGCGGCGGCGTTGAGCGTCCTTGCGGCCTCGCCTGCGGCTTGCGGATCTGGCGTAAAACGGAACCCGGTGAGCTGGCCCACGTGCTGGCCCTCGACCAGCACGTCACCGCTTGGGGTGACCTCGGCCTCCAACATGGCGTTCTCCCTTAGCCGGCGCATGAGCACGCTCGTTCTCCGGTCCACGAACCTTTGGGTGAGACTTTCGTGCAAAGCGTCCGACAGCCTGTCCTCTACCTGACGCATGATACTCTGCCAATGGCAGGGATCGCGCAACCAGCCTGGACGGTTGGCGATGAAAGTCCATGTGCGTACCTCGGCGATCCGCGCAGAAAGGGTATCGAGACCGCCGTCTATGCGATCCTGCGCTGCAACATGGCCGGCGAACCAATCGTCCGGGATATACCCTCTGCGCGCCACGAAGCTAAAGACCGAAAGCACGAGTTCCGCATGCGCCGAAGGCGATAGCTTGCGATAATCCGGGATTTGGCAACATTCCCAGAGGCGGGCGATTTCGGTTCTTGATTTTGCGGTGCACGCGACACTTTCATCGCGCCCGGCGATGTCGAGTACGATTTGGTCGACGGCGAGCGGCGCGCGGGTGAGCCCTTGTTCCTTCGGCAAAGCATCAAGAGAAGCGGCAAGGTCGGGAATCGACGAAAAGTCGAGTTCTGTGCTGCGCCATTGCAGTTTTGTCACCTCGTCGAACCGGTGCTCCTCCAAAGCTTCGACAAGCTCCGCATCGAACGGCGGGCAGCGTCCCGTCGTGCCAAAAGTTCCGTCGCGGTGGTAGCGGCCCGCCCGCCCCGCGATCTGACCAAATTCTGCCGGTGTCAGGCGGCGATGCTGCCAGCCATCGAACTTCCGGTCGGCGGCAAAGGCGATGTGATCGACATCGAGATTGAGGCCCATGCCGATCGCATCGGTCGCGACGATGTAATCGACATCGCCATTTTGAAACATGTCGACCTGGGCATTGCGGGTTCGCGGCGAAAGCGCGCCGAGCACCACGGCCGCGCCGCCGTTCTGGCGCCGGATCCATTCGGCGATCGCATAAACATCCTCGACGGAAAAGGCGACAATGGCGCTTCGCCGTTTGAGGCGGGTCATTTTCTTGTCGCCCGCAAAACTCAAATTGGAGAGCCGCGGCCGCGCGCGAATCTTCACGCCCGGCAAGAGGCTCTTTGCCAGGCTCGTCATGGTTGCCGCACCGATGAGGAGCGTTTCCTCGCGGCCCCGGCAGTGCAACAAACGGTCGGTGAAAATATGGCCACGGTCGAGGTCAGCGGCGAGCTGGATTTCGTCGACGGCCACAAAAGGCAAATCGAGGTTGCGCGGCATCGCCTCGACGGTCGAAATCCAGTAGCGCGGGGCTTTTGGCTTGATTTTCTCCTCTCCGGTAATGAGCGCAACCGCATCGGCGCCGGCATTATCCACGGCGCGATTGTACACTTCCCGTGCGAGCAGACGCAGCGGCAAGCCGATCATCCCGCTCGGATAGCAAAGCATCCGCTCAAGGGCGTAATGCGTCTTTCCGGTATTGGTCGGGCCAAGCAGCACCGTTACGCCCGCCGCCCGGTCCTTTGAGAACGATTTGGCAGCCGGAAAGGAAATGTTCATTGCACAACCGGCGCGGAATGAATTTGGGTA
>CAYWHF010000097.1:0-8067 GCA_964457695.1 uncultured Methylocapsa sp. | reverse complement strand
GGCCGAGTTCTTATTATCCTGCCTACCCTCCTGGGAACCCGCACCGCAGCGGCGACTATTATTGCTACCATGACGGCGACCACGATCATGGCTGCCGCCCTGATCGCGGCCACGACTATGATCGCGGCCATGAACATGATCGCGATGGCGGCCTTGGTCCCGGTGGCGGGAACCGCGGCATCCGCAGCTATTCTCCTTCTACAGGCGGTGCTTCGAATGCGCCGCCCGCGCCTTTTAGACGCGCGCCATCTTTCTCCGGTGCCACCGAATCCCGGCCTTCCGCGCGTTCGCCTGAGAGGTCCTATTCGCCCCCGCCAGCTTCCCCCCCATCAGCGGGATTTGGCTCATCCCTTCCAACTTCCCATTCGTCGCCGCCGCTCCGCCGCCGCCCCCTCCGCCGCCGCATTGTTCCGATCCAAAAAAAACGCCGCCTTGCTAACGCCCCGGTCAGTGCGAGAAAACCGGCATTACGCTGCGTTCGCTAAAAGTCTCACCGTATATAAACCGCCTCGATTACCTTCAGCTCTTCTCCTAAGGGATCGATTTCGAGGCGCACCACCTCGGCCATCAGCCGGTCGCGAAATTTATAGGCGCGCCGCCAGCCGTCCTCGCTCACCGGAGGCCAGGGCGTGAAGGTCTTCTTGTCGACCATAAGGGCCTCGCACCGCAGGCGGGGCCCGGATATGTTCCGGGCGATAATATACATAGCGGCTTCGGCGCATTCTCGTGGCAGGAATATCGTAGGGTATGTCGCATTGCGCAGGCGGAGTATATAATAAAAACGGGCGGAAAAATTCCGCTCCGTAACTTGGATGGCGCGAATGCCGCCAACGCCAGAAGGGGCACCTGCCGTCATTGCCGAGCGAATGAAAATATTATGAGTTGGCTGCGAAGGCTCATCGGCGTGATCTTCGCCATTGGGATCGCGATAGGGGGCGGGCTCTTGTTCTTGCCGTTGTTGGCGTCTGTCGATCCGGTGACGCGGTCGTCGGGGTTTGCCTTGATGCAGTTGGCCGTCGCGGCGATCGTTGATACGGCCGTCGTGGACAGCGGCGACAATACCAGACTGACCGAGCTCACCAGCTTTATGTGGATGGCGGTGATGACCGTTTGCGTTGCTCCCCTCGTGACCGTGGCATTGATCGGAGAGGCCGCCAGGGTGCGGGCTTTTGCGTGGTATTCGGGTGCGACTGGGATAGGGGCGGCTTCCGCGCCATGGCTCATTCGTGCGGCGTTGCGGCTGCCGAGAGCGGCAAACTACAGCTCGGCGGAGCTTCGCTTTGCCCTGATTTTCTTTTTGACTGGCCTGATATCCGGTTCGATTTATTGGTTTCTGGCCGGCCGGAGCGCGAATGGCCGGCGGGCAGTATGATGGACGTTCGCGGAACGCATCTTCTTGCCCCGCCGATTGATGTTCTCTCAGCGGTTGCGGCGCGGCGCACACACCATTATGGTCAAGAAACCGGCGGCGGCAGCCTGCCGAAGTAAGCTATTGGGGCGTAGCCAAGTGGTAAGGCAGCGGATTTTGATTCCGCCATCCGGAGGTTCGAATCCTCCCGCCCCAGCCAATATAAGCTACTGAAATAAAACTGATTAACTTACTCCGCTGGATGGCTTGTCGCTTTCATTCCGAAATTCAACCTGCGGCCCATTCCGAAATTCTGTTCCCACGCCGTTCGATTGGCCTGCGATTCTGTGCGCATGCCGCTTCCGACAACAGCGAACACCACGCGCCAGGTCGCCGACGGCACGCCGATGTGAGCAAGGACCAGCGATGCTTGATAGCCGGCGATGGCGGCGGGTGTAGCGAAGAAAATGGCGATCGCGCTACGCAGGACCGGCGACTTGACGGCGCCAAAGGCGACCTGCAGCGCGACGAGCGCAACCGCCTCTGCGGCAAACCCGACAAGTAGCTCACCGATGATGCCTGCACCACTGTGATAGGCGGCCACGCCCGCCGTCATGCCCGCGAAGAAGGGAGCGCGTAGATGGCAAGGTTGAACAGTAAGCAACAGAGGAAGCAGATGCCAAAAACGCTGAGGATGAGGCTGATGACGATCATGGTGGTATAAAGAGCTGGACGGTCGCACCTTCCACCAACACCCACGGCTCGGCACGTAGTATAGCCGAGAATAATCAGCGGCGTCAGCAAAAAATCACATAGGCACGCGCCGCGCGGCGCGTAGATCGGAGAAGCGTTGTCCATCTCCAATCAAGCTGCCAGAACGGCGCAGTTGCGCCAAGACGGGATGAATCTGCTTCGCTGAGCAGGCAATCACGCGTCTGTTGCCAGACTCTACCGATTAAGGTACTTTTTGTGTTCGTGGTGGTTGCATTGCTAACGATGGCTTCGGCTCGTTGGTAGCTCCATCCGCCGTTGGAAAACAGTATGTCCTTCATTGCTACTCACCTCTCCACAATTCCAGGTTCCGGGTTCAAATGGTATTTGATTTTTCTCGAGGGCCCTTTCAAAGACGAGATTCAGAAAGAGATCGGTGCTTATTTCTTCGATCTCGGACGGGAGACTGGCAAGGATGCTCTAGTAATTAGAGGCTTCGATCCGACGCACTTTAGGGAGTCCGTATTCGAGGCTCCCGCTTTCTTTGATGACAAATGGCACCAGAGAGCGAAGTTTCCGGCGTTGATCGTGACAAACTGTTCTCCCTCCGATGCGCTTGCGAAACCTGAGAATTTGGACAACGGGAAGGTCATGATCTTTCCTCTTGGCGAGCTATACCAAGAGCACAAGTCGATCTCTGGCTTTCTGGGTCAACTTGTCGAAGCGCTGAAGCAGGAGGATGCCCTGAAGGCCCTCGAGACGCTTGATGGGAGCAAGCTTAAGAAGGGGTGGGGATGGCTCAGCGAGTACTTCAAAATGGAACCGGGCTTCTTCGGGTTCAACGTCAAGCTAGACAAGGTCATCAAGGATCTCATTGCCAAGCATTCCAATGGATGAACTATCGGCTTCCACCGAAATCATTCTTTGCCTCATTCACTGAAATTGAGTCGTTCAATCTAAATCAAATCTGATCCACACTTTCGATCCAGCGTAGACGTTGCATGCCCAGTTAGCATTAGCTCGTGTGACGGATCGCGCGAGATCACGCATACATGCAATGGGTAGAGTCGTTGATTCAAACACTGGCGTCGATCCATTGCCGGAAAAGCCACCAGCATCACAAATTCCCGAAAAGGTCGCGCCGCCGCTAGAAGGTGGCGCCAATCAAAAGAAATTCGAGCGCGACGACGGTGTCATAAAGCCAGAGGATAATGTCGATCCTGGCATAACTGCCAAGCCACCCGCCACCGGCTCAAAAATGCCTGTAATTCCACCTCCTGGCAGCCCGGGCGGCGACAAGTCGATTAAGCCGAAATGAAAGCCGAAAAGGCGTCGCGCCGCCGCGCGTCACTCGGCTTGGCCGGCCGCCTTTCCATTGAGCTTTGCTCCATTGGGCCGCGGGATCGAAATCGTGCATTGAAGTCCCTCGCGCTGCCAATCGAATGTGGCTGCGCCACCGAGCTGCCCTTCGATGATGGCGCTGATCACGCGCGTGCCAAATCCATTCCTGGCGGGAGGACCAACGGGCGGCCCGCCATTTTCGAACCATCGCAGGACGATTGAGTCCGGCTGGATGTCCCAGGCAAGCCGAACCCGTCCCGAAGGGGCAGAAAGAGCTCCATATTTGGCCGCGTTGGTCACGAGTTCGTGCAGCGCCAACGCGATGGTCTGCGCGGTCGTCGGCTCGAGCATCACGTTCTGGCCTGCTGTCACAATCTTGTCCTGGTCATTGCCTTCGCCACGATAGGGCCTGAGCTCGTCCTCGACGAGCTTTTCCAATTCCGCTCCATGCCACCTCGACCGGGAAAGCAAGGTGTGGGACTGAGCCAGCGCCTGAATACGACCGTCGACGGCTGCGACATAAGATTCCATGTCTTCCGCCCTTGTGAGCCGCACAATCGACTGTACCACGGAAAGCAAATTCATGGCGCGATGGTCGACTTCACGAGCCAACAAAGACTGGCGCTTCTCGGCCTCCTTCCGGTCGGTGATGTCGGCCGTTACGCCGCTCAACCGGACGATCCGGCCGCTTCGGAAGCCCGCAACAGCCGCGCCAAAGCAGTAGCGCAGCTCGCCATCGGAACGACAGACGCGGAACTCCGTTTGGAATGACGCTGTATCGTTCGCCACATCTAGCGAGGCCTCCGCCAACCTCTCCCAATCCTCACGATAGCGACTGACGCCAAACTCTCTTGTATCCTTCGCCACCTCTGGCCAGGCCTGCGCCAACCTCTCCCAGTCTTCTGGATGGATCACGGCGCGAACGTTTTCGAGAGTCGCCTCAAATCTCTCCGGATCTACGCCGAAAATCCGGCACTGGCCTTCGTCAAAATGCCCCTTGCCGTTGACGGTATCCCAATACCAAGTACCCATTTGGGCCGCCGTAAGCGCAAGCCCGCGCAAATTTTCGCTTCTGCGGAGCTTGATATTTGATGCCGCAAGCTCCGCAGTTCTTTCGGCAACACGATCTTCGAGCTCGCGATTAAGCTGCTCCAGCTGCCGGGTCTTCCGATAAAGATCTACAAATATCTTGACCTTGGACCGGAGCACCTCGGGAATGACCGGAACCTGGACGTAGTCGACCGCGCCTAACTCGTAGCCACGAATGCGATCATCGTCGGCGAGATAAATGCCGGAAATAAAAATGATCGCGGTTTTGCCGTAGCGTGGATGCTCGCGGAGCATCTTGGCTAAGTGAAATCCATCGAGATCTGGCATGCACACGTCGAGCAACGCGACCGCGATGTCGTGCCTGAGGAGTTGCTCAAACGCCGACCTCGCCGAGTTGGCCTTGATCAGATTCTCCCCGAGGTCTTGGAGGATGGCCTCATAGGTCAGCAGCTTTGCGGGTTGATCATCCACCAGCAAAATGTTCAGCTTGTCAAATGTCATATAGGACCCCTACCGATGGAGCCACATGCGCAATGTTGTCAGTAACTGGTCCGTATTGACCGGCTTCGCCAAGTAATCGGACGCCCCAGCCTCGAGGCACTTCTCGCGATCGCCTTTCATCGCCTTCGCCGTCAGCGCTATGATCGGCAGACGCCGCAGTTCTGGGTTTCTACGAATCTTTTCGATCGTCTGATAACCATCCATCTCCGGCATCATGATGTCCATGAGCACGATCGCAATGCTTGGCTCGGTTTCGATCATTTGGATCGCTTCCTTGCCGGTCGTCGCCGCGAGCACGCGCATTCCCCGCCGCTCCAATACGCTGCTCAGCGCGAAAATATTGCGCGTGTCGTCATCAACCAGCAAAGCCGTGCGCCCCGCGAGGTCCTCATCCGAACTGCTCAGCCGGTCGAGCATCTCCTGTTTCTCCGCCGGCAGCTCTGTGACGACGCGATGAAGGAAGAGCGCGGTCTCGTCGAGTAATCGTTCCGGCGATTCGACGCCTTTGACGACGATGCTGCGGGCGAAGGTCCGCAGCTCGGCGTCTTCTTCCGCCGATAGTTCACGCCCGGTGAATACCACCACGGGCAAGTCGCGCAAGGCTGGGTCGGTGCTCATCTCGTGCAGAACGTCGAAGCCTGAAATGTCAGGTAGCCGAAGGTCGAGTACTACGCAGTCGCATGGCTGACGCCGCATCGCCGCCAGCGCTTCGGCGCCGGTGCCGGCAGCGACGATCTCGACATCGTCATGGCTAAGCAGTTCGACCACACCAAGCTGTTCGGCGGCGTTGTCCTCGACGATTAGCAGCCGCTTGCGGCGCCTCTTTGCGTATTCTTCTATGCGAACCAACGCAGCATGCAGGCCCTCAATGGCCGCGGGCTTGGTGACGAACGAAAACGCTCCCCGCGTCAAGCCTTGCTGCCGGTCCTCATCGACCGTGAGAATTTGCACCGGGACGTGCCGCGTCGATGGATTCTGCTTGAGCTGGTTCAGCACCGCCCAGCCCAACATATCGGGCAAAAAAACGTCAAGCGATACCGCGGTCGGCTGATACTTCCGGGCCAGCTCCAGCGCCTCCGTGCCGCGGGTTGCGATTAGGACCTTAAACCCATGATCGCGGGCGACGTCCGCCATCAGCCTGAGGTAGTGCGGGTCGTCCTCGACAATGAGCAGGATCGCATCGCGCGGCTCTATCGATTGACGATCGTCAGCCATCTTTTCGACCGGCGCCTCGGGCCGCCCGGCCGCGTGGAATGCAATCGGCGGCACTGACGAGGGCGCATCCGCCGCCGCGAATCGAACTGTCACCGTGGCACCAACATACTCGAGGGGCAGGTATACGGTGAATGTGCTGCCGGCACTGGAAGAGCTGCGCAAGCGGATCTCGCCCCCCAGCAGATTCGACAGAACGCGGCAAATCGCAAGTCCAAGGCCGGTCCCGCCATATTTGCGGCTGGTGCTGGCATCAGCTTGTTGGAAGGCCTCAAAGATGATTTTTTGCTTTTCCTCGGGAATACCAATGCCGGTGTCGGTTACCTCGAAAGCAGCCACGCTCTCGGATTGGTTCAGGATCGGGTGGTCCGGGCTCCAGCCTCCCACTGCCGCGGATACGCTGAGCCGGACACCGCCATGCTCGGTAAATTTGACGGCGTTTGACAGCAGGTTTTTCAGAATTTGCTGCAGGCGCTTGAAGTCGGTGACGATACTGCGGCCGAGACGCGGGTCGAGCTCTACGTCGAGGGAGAGCTGTTTGTTCTCGGCCTCAAGACGGAAAGGCCGCACCACGGCCTCAAGGAGATCGACGAAAAAGATTTCCTCGCCATCGACGGTGACGGTGCCGGATTCGATCTTCGACAGATCAAGAATGTCGCTGATTAAATTAAGAAGGTCGGCACCGGCAGCGTGGATTGTCCGCGCGAATTCGACCTGCTTGTCTGTGAGGTTTCGATCGGCATTTTCGGCAAGGTGCTGGCCGAGGACAAGTATGCTGTTAAGCGGCGTGCGCAGCTCATGCGACATATTCGCAAGGAACTCGGATTTGTACTTCGAGGTGAGCGCGACCTCGGTTGCCTTCTCCTCCAGAGCCAGGCGCGCGTGCTCGATCTCCTCATTCTTTCGCTCAACCTCGACATTCCGCTCGGCAAGCTGTTGTGCCTTCTGTTCAAGTTGCTCGTTGGTCTGCTGCAGCTCCTTTTGCTGCACTTGCAGCTCGCTGGCGAGCTGCTGAGATTGCTTGAGAAGATCCTCGGTCTGCATCGTGGCCTCGATGCTGTTGAGGACGATACCGATCGAGGCGGCAAATTGGTCGAGAAACGCAATCCGAAGAGGCGTGAACTCTTTGAGCGAGGCGAGCTCAATGACCGCCGTAACTTGGTTCTCGAACATAATCGGCAGCACGACAATGTTGCGCGGTGCAGCGCGGCAAAACGCCGAACTGATTTGAGCTGACTCCGGCGGTATTTGCGTGATCAGCATGCGCCGCTTGTCGGCGGCCGACTGGCCAATTATGCCCTCCCCGATATGGATAAACTGCCGATGGCCGCTGTTCTGGTCGTCCGCGTGGGCAGAAAGCAGCCGCAGTCCAGGCGTATCGCGGCCATTCATTTGGTGGATGACGCCTTGCTGGGCATCGAGCAGCTCCGTGAGCTCCCTAAGCAACAGCCTGCCAACAACGGCAAGATCGCGCTGACCTTGGAGCATGTTGGTGAACCGCGCGAGGTTGGTCTTCAGCCAGTCCTGCTCGGTATTGTGATCCGTGGTCAGCCGCAGGTTGTCAATCATCGTGTTGATGTGGTCTTTAAGCTCCGACACCTCGCCGCGGGCGTCAACCTGAATCGAGCGGGTGAGATCGCCTTTTGTCACCGCGGTAGCGACCTCGGCGATCGCTCGCACCTGGGTGGTCAGATTGGCGGCTAGAAGATTGACGTTGCCTGTCAAATCTTTCCAGGTTCCCGCGGCACCCGGAACCTCGGCCTGGCCACCGAGACGGCCGTCGACGCCGACCTAACGGGCAACCGTTGTCACCTGGTCCGCGAAAGTCGCCAGTGTCTCCGTCATGTCGTTGATAGTTACAGCAAGCGCCGCAACCTCGCCTTTGGATTGCACGGTGAGATTCT
>CAYWHF010000096.1:0-8080 GCA_964457695.1 uncultured Methylocapsa sp. | reverse complement strand
CGTCCGGCTCCCGGCTCCACGGACAGCCCCAGTGCTCCAGCCGGAGCATCTCCTGCGGGGCTTCCTTCACGAAGGCTTCGACCGCGTCCTGATCGCAGAGCCAGTCGCCGCCGGAGATGGTGTCGTAGGCGTGCTCGTCCTGGCGGTCCTCGGCCTTGATCACGGCGGCGGCGCCGCCCTCCGCGGAAGCGGTGTTGCTGCGCAGGGGCTCCACCTTGGAGATCAACGTGCCGCGGCGCTCCGGATGCGGCCCGGCCCAACCGCGCCGAATTCCGGATCGTCATAGAGCTTTTCCGACTTGACGACAGGCTCTAGCAATTCGTGCGATACGATAATCGCCGCGATGCTGTCGAGCTTGGCCTTATCGACCATGACTACCGCGCCGAAGTTCGTTCCAGGACCAATTGATCCAGGCGTTTTCGGTTCGATGAGAATCGACGCAGTCGCGTCGTAGCGGGGAGTCAAGGAGAATAAAATCGCAATTCCGGCGAGCGAAATGAGTAAACAAAAGCTGCACACTATCCACCATCGCCGGAGAAATATCCCGGGTAGCTGTTGAATATTGAAAATACTGGGTTCCGGCGGCGGAACCTGGACTGATTTCCGCTGCCAATCGCTGGCTGGCGTATAGCTATTCATGTCTGCCTCAGTTCAATACGGCTCAAAATGTACCAAAATCACTAAAGTAAGCACATATGCACAATTTAAAGAATCTCAGCTCCCGCTGAGCAAAATAAATAAAACGCAGAGCATGTGTACACCAATTTTGCGTTTCGTTTCAATCCAATTCAAGCAACCCACGGCACGGCAAAATCGCGACCGATGCGCCTCGCAGGTGTCCTCACGTCCCTGGATGCGCGAGGAACTCGACCCGGGGGGACGGGCCCGTGCGGGTCACGTGTCGCACCGACGCCGGCCAAATCCCGTCCCTTGTGTGCTGTCTTAGGCCTTGCCCGCACTCAAATGCGTCCGTAGGCGCGAGACGCATAGATGAAATTGCAGCTTTGCTGGGCGTAGTTCACTGCCTTGACAGCACCAATCATGACGAAATGTGTCATGACTTCCTTGACCTCGGCAAGACGGCAGTCGAATACCGCGCCCGCGCGTTTCAGCACCGGAGCCCCGGTTACGAGCTTGGTCCATTCGCCCCAAGTGAATCGTTCCTCGAGATGATGACCGGTCCGGCCTGCAAAAACATTCGCCAAGGCCTCCTGCGAAGCGATAAGCGTGTTGATACAAAACACGCCATTCTTGATGACCCGCGTCGCCGATGGCGATTTTTTGTTGATACAAAACAACATCATCGGCGGTTCGAGGGTGATCGATGCGACAGAGGTTGCGGTGATTCCGCCAAGCCCCGCCGGTCCATCGGTTGCGACGATATGGACCGCGGCGGCGACCCGGCTCATCGCCTCGCGAAACTGCGACTCGTCAATTGCCGGTTCGGTGCAAATTTCTAAAATCTCGTCCAGGCCGCTGCTGCAATATGCCATGCGCGCTCTCCTTGGGCGCCACTATCACCTAGTATATGCAATCGCCGTAAGGCCCATTTGGGCCTACCGGTATAATTCTTGACTTAACTAGTTACTCGCAAAGCATCTGGCAGGCCGCCGAAAAGTTAATTTTGCCGCGATTTGGCCGTACCTGGCCATCCTTGCGGGAGAGGTGGCGGGAAGCGGATGAGGGGGCATTGCGCTCCACTCGCCCCCGCATGGCCTGAGCCTTGTGCGGCGTCGTGGCAAAGACGACCTCAGTCTCGCGGCCGACGATGTCCTTTGCTTCCCCGCGCCTATCCTTCTTCCGCTGCAAATCGAGGCCGCCGAGGCAGCGGTTCCGAGCCAATTGGACGCCGGGGCGTCATAGCCATGTGACGTTGCCCCCGCAAATTAATTCGAGTTGAGCTGGAGTCTGGCCCTTTGGGAGGGCTAGACGATGAAGCGCAAACGGTTTACCGAAGCGCAGATTGTTGGCGTTTTGAACGAGCTGGGTACGGAGACGGCTGATGTCTGCCGCAAGCACGGGGCCGGATACCTCGTAAAAAGATATCAAATTCAGGCACAGGTTTTCGCCGTTTCTTCTTGCAGGATATACCCTCTCGTCGAGAGGAACCGTCAAAGATGGCCTGAGCGTCGAAAGCCTCGGAACCAACCTAATGCAGTTCGACGCAATCCGTAACGCTCATCTTGAGCAGGTCGCAGCAAAACTTTATAGCGACCAAATGCCCTACCATAGCTTCAACCATGTACTGGCAACGTTGGCAGCAGGAGCAGTATTGGTGGAACGTTGCCTTAAGGAGGGCGTGCCAATAAATAGCGACGTCGTCTATTACACACTACTTTTTCATGATGCGGGTTACCACGAAAGCCATATAAGCAAGGGTTTTACCAGCAAGGAAGAGTATTCCGCCCACCTCGCCGCCCAGTGCTTGCGCGCGGAAGCTATTCCTGAAGATACCATCAGAAGCGTAGTTGCGGCCATTCTTAGCACCCTGCGAGAAGCGGAGTTCACCTCCAATGAGGAAAAAGCGGTTCGAGCAGCCGATCTCGCTGGGCTCGCGAGCGATTACGAGAGCTTTCGGTCCAATGTGGAAAAGCTGCACCAAGAGTGCGAAATGTTAACTGGGCGCAAGGTGACTTGGGATGAATGGAAGACATCCGTGAAAGAAACGATCAGTTTCTATTTGAGCCAGGAAATCCGTTTGACTAAATCTGACGCTTGCGTGGACAATGCAGCTATATTTTATGCTAAAGCCAACCAGAATCTATCCCGATTCCTCAGCGAAGATTAGGGCATTTTTTCAGCCCTCGGCCCCTTCGATCATGGTCTCGGCTAGCCGGGTACCAGGAGCTTCGCAATAGCCCGGCAAGCACCGGAACATGGGATAATTTTGCGGAGGAGTCGCAATGGCAGTGGATGAAGAGACAGTGGCGGCGCTGGGTTCTCTGCTCGAACTCAATATCTCACCGGAATACGCCGCTAGCGTGGCTGAAAATCTGGACCGTCTCCTTGTGCTGGCGAAAATGTTTATGGAGGTGGAGCTCCCGCTTGACACGGAGCCGGCACCGGTCTTCCGCGCGTGATCGACATCCACTCTGCGGCCGGGGCGATCGCCGCTGACGTTCGCGCCCGTCGTGTCAGCGGGGAGTATGTTATCGCCGCCGTTCAGAGCGTGGTCGCAACGCGGGATCCTGTCCTCAATTGCTTTACCTCGCTCTACGGTGAAGTTGCACTCAAAGAAGCAAGAGCGCTCGACGCGCGCATTGCCGCGGGCGAAGTGCCAGGGCCACTTACGGGCGTCCCGTTCGGCGTCAAAAATCTCTATGACGTAGCCGGATTTGTCACCCTCGCTGGCTCCAAGATCAACCAGGAAAATCCCCCCGCCAAGTCAGACGCAACGGTCGTTGCCCGCCTACGGCGGGCCGGTGCAATCCCGATTGGCGCGCAGGACATGGATGAATACGCCTATGGCTTCACCACCGAGAACGCGCATTACGGGGTGACGCGCAATCCGCACGACCCGCAGCGTGTTGCCGGAGGCTCGTCCGGCGGCTCAGCCGCCGCTGTCGCAGCCGGAATGACGCCGTTCAGCCTCGGCTCCGACACCAATGGTTCGATACGTGTGCCCGCCTCGTTTTTCGGTGTATTCGGGCTAAAGCCCACTTTTGGCAGACTCCCGCGGACGGGAACCTATCCCTTTGTGAGCGATCTCGATCATGTGGGTCTTTTTGCCCGCAGCACCGCTGATCTCGCGTTGGTGTACGATGTGTTGCAGGGGCCAGATCTCTCTGATAAGTGCTGCGCGCAGCGGCCTGTCGAGTGTGTGCTGCCCGCGCTCGATTCGTTTCGCCCGTTGCGGGCCGCCACACTGGGCGACTGGTTCCAGGACAGCGCAGGCCCCGAGGCGCTGGCGGCACTGGCCGAGGTAGCCAAAGCACTTGGCGGCGGCCCGACCGTGTCATTACCGGGGGCAGCCCGTGCCCGCGCTGCCGCTTTCTGTGCAACGGCTGCCGAAGCTGCGGCGCTCCATTTAGCCGATCTGCGCGCACGTCCCGGTGACTTTGATCCTGCCACGCGCGACAGGTTGTTGGCAGGTGTCCTGCTGCCTTCTGCCGTGCTGATACACGCTCAACGTCTGCGCCGCTGGTTTCAAGAGCAAGCCGCGGAATTGTTCAAGCGGTTCGATCTCCTGCTGGCGCCCGCGACGCCATGCGTCGCCCCTTTTATCGGACAGGCCACGCTGCGCCTCGGTGATCGTGAGGTGCTCGCCCGGCCGAACATTGGCCTGTATACGCAGCCGATCAGCTTCATTGGCCTGCCCGTGGTGGCGGTGCCCGTCCACCCGCAGGGCGGCATGCCGGTTGCGGTGCAACTGATCGCCCGTCCTTGGCAGGAGGAAACGGCGTTCCGCGCGGCCGCCCATTTGGAGCGCGCCGGCGTTGTTGGTGCAAGAATCGCAACCCCGTAATCGTCAAAGCAATATTCGCTCCGGCTACAGTGAACCAGAGGCGGACGCAGCAAACATCGAAGCCGTGCGCCGCAGATTCGCAAATATGCTCGAAGGAGCCCCGGAATATGCGATGTTTTTTGAACGGCAGAATTTTCCTTCAGACTATGAGTCATTTCTCGCGGCCGTTGCTAAACGCTCTGCCGCCAGGATCGCCAATGCCGCCACTCCGGCTGATATGACCGCATTCCAGCCTGCGAGCGAGAATCCCAAGATTCGCAGCGCAGGGGCATCGCAACGCACCACCTTCGCGCTTTGCAATTGGCGCAAAAAATCCTCAACCGAGCGGGCGTGCTCGAGCACGCCGCTGCATTCCGCGGGCCCAGGCCAAAATCCCCATTCAACGCCGGCGTGATAGGCGCCAAAGAGCGCGCTCGCGGCAAAAATTAGAGCAAGCCCGGCGAAGGCCGCGCGCAAAAGTTTTTTGTGACCGCGCGCGGCAAATAGGGCCGCAAGAGCGGCCAAAGGAATGGCCGCATAATAGGGGATGCGCTCCTTGAGGCAGAGCTCGCAAGGAATATATCCGAGAGCCTCGAAGATCAGCGCGCCCGCGATCGAGACCGCAACAATCGCGAGAATGGCAAGCGCAATGAGCAAGTGAGGTTTGGAGCGCATCGCAATTATCAAATCAGGCGCGCGGCAATCCAAAAACCGGCGATGACAATAAGCACCAGGATCACCAAAAACCAGCCGAAATATTTTTCGAGCAGCCCATTGATCGGCTCGCCAAAATGTTTCAGCAATACTGCGATGACGAAAAACCGCGCGCCGCGGGTGAGAAACGAAAGCAGGATAAAGAGGGGAATGTTATAGGCTAAAAGCCCGCTCGTGATCGTCACGATCTTGAACGGAATTGGCGTTAGGCCCTTGAAGAGAATGACCGCCCAGCCCCATTGCGCGTAGAGCGCGCGGAATTGATCGACCCGTGCGCCATAGCCGTATAGGTCGATCAGCCATTTGCCAACCGTCTCGTAAAGCAGCGCGCCGATCGCATAGCCAAGCACGGCGCCACCGACCGAACCAAGCGTGCAAATGGCCGCATAGACCCAGGCGCGCATTGGCCTCGCAAGCGACATCGGGATCAAAATCGTGTCCGGCGGAACCGGGAAGAACGAGCTTTCGGCAAAAGCAATGACGCCGAGCGCCCAGGGCGCGTGCCGGCTTTCGGCGAGGCTCAGAGTCCAACGGTAAAGATTTTGGAACATCAATCATCCATCATTTGGGGAAAGCCGTGCGGACGCGGCGAAAAGGAGAGCCGCAACCTGGGAACTTGCCCAAGTTGGCAGGAGAAATATCAATAAGTCGTTCTGGCCGTCTATCCGATGGTCAGAATGTTTGCGACGCGTTTGAACTGCTTTCCTATATACGCGGAATAAGCCGAGGACGCCGCGCTGACACTCCCGATCTCGCCTCCGCTATCGAAGTCGTGGGCGCCATGCAGGGTGATGTTCTCAGGCGGCTTCCCACCTAAGAAGAAAAGCGTAACCCATAGCTGGGCAGTGTTCTGCTCCGTCGTTCCACAGCTCACCCGCTTCACGCTGGAGTAGTTGGCGACGTGGGTGCCGTTCTCCAGCACTTTGCCGCCCTCAATCTGCCAGCGCATGCCGGGATCGTCTACGTTGCACAGGCAATCTCGATCCAAGGTGTAGGTTAGGGTTGTTCCCGGACCTGCTCCAAAAGTCAGGTGGAACGGTGATGTCAGCCCGCCACCGCCGTCCGGAACGAAGAAATCCATGAATGTCCCGGTTGGATAATTGAAACGCATCACATTGGCAGCGTTTTGGGTAGCGACGTAGAGGTTGTTGTCGGGACCAAAGGTGATTCCGATTGGCACGTAGAGGTCGCTGCCGGTGTTGGCGAAGAAGTCGATGAACGCCCCCGTCGTTGGGTTGTAGCGCCGGACGCCAAGATTCCCTCCGAACGTGCCGCCAGAAATGTAGAGGTTGCCATCGGGGCCAAACGCCATGGCCGATGGCGTATACAGACCGCCGGAGCCGATCGGGCTGCCAGCGGGCATCAGTAAGCCGAAGGTCGCCATCGTCGAGAGATCGAACGTCTCGACGGTGGCGCGATTGTAATAGAGCACGTAAAGGCGGTTGTTCGCGGGGTTCACCTTCACGTCGCGCGGGCTGGCGTTGTCGAGCGAGGGTACGAAGCTGCCGGTGTTCGCGCCCGTGGCGGCGTCGAAGCGCTGGACACCCTGAGGCGAATTCGAGTTAGTTACATAGAGAACGCCCTGGTGGATGGTCATACCCTCAGGACCTGCGAGGTTGGTTGAAGCAAACACGTCGATGAACGCACCGGTGGCGCCGTCGTAGCGCTTCACTTGGTTGGTCTGGCCATCCGAGACGAGCAGGTTGTCGTCGAGACCGATTGCAAGGCCGAGCGGATCGCCCAGGGCGCCGCCGGACGCAGCCACTTTGAAGAAGCCGCCGGTTGTCCCGTCGTACTCCCGAACGGTGTGGTTAAGCTGGCTGGTGACGAGCAGCGCCCCCGTCATTTTTCGTCCCTCCTTGTCTTCAGCTCCGGCGTATTAGACTATAGGATTTAAATGGCGGCGCGCAAGGCAGGAACTTATTTGGTCGCACGCGCGAGTGAATCCTTAGGGTCTCACAAGGCAAAATATGGGAATTGCTTCGCAAGGAATTTGGTGCTTGTCTGCCGGCCGCTCGCCTGTCTACGGATACCCCAGATTGCGCCAATGCTGGATCGGAACCATCGTGACGTTAAACCTCTGCGCCACTGGCGTATTGGCCGAACCTGCCCTAGAGCCGAAAGGAACTCCATGGCACGACCCCATGCTCGCGCGGGTTGCGATTTTGGCCCTCATCGAAACCTTAAACGCCCAACTCCTGTGCGCCTCCTGTACCGCGACCGAAATTCTCGACAAATGGTGCGCCGATCACAAGCTGGCGTCCGGCGCCGCCGTCCACGCAAAACTCATTCCTGGCACGCAGAAACCTATCTCGGATGAACAGCGGAGAAGACTTCAAATCGGCGCGCAAGAAGAAGTCACCTACCGGCATGTGGAGCTTTCCTGCGGCGGCCATGTGCTTGTCGAGGCTGACAATTGGTATGTGCCGAGCCGTGTCGGCCCGCACATTAACCATGTGCTGACAACGACCGATACGCCTTTTGGCCGGGCGGTGCGGAGCTTAAATCCCGTGCGGAAGAATTTGTCGGTCGAATTTTTTTGGAAACCGCTTCCCGATGGATGGGAATTGGGGCCGTTTGTAACCGATAAGCCTGGCGAGACTTTGGCGATGCCCTGGCGGCTTTTTCAGCATCGCGCCGTCATATACAATGACAAACAGCAACCGTTTTCGGAAGTCAGAGAAATTTTTACGCGCGAAGTTTTGGCATTCGGACCGCCTTGAGAACTCTTAGCATCGCCGCATGGGCGCCGGTCTCGCGGGCTCTTTTCAGCTATCTGCGGCATGCGGCTGCGCCTCGTAGCTTGGCGCCGCTGCGCGGCCTCGCGCGCGCCGCCGCCGATATTGTGTTTCCGCCCGCCTGCCTATGCTGCCGGAAATCCACCGAGACTCCCGGGGCACTTTGCTCCGCCTGCTGGGCGCA
>CAYWHF010000095.1:0-8116 GCA_964457695.1 uncultured Methylocapsa sp. | reverse complement strand
GTCCGGCGCCTTTCAGCTCCTCGAGACCAGGCAGATCGGCGATTGTTTCAAGTCCAAAGTGGATAAGAAAAGCCTCCGTTGTTCCATAAGTTATCGGACGGCCGGGCGCGCGCCTTCGCCCGCGCAACCGCACCCAGCCGGTCTCCAGCAAGAGATCAAGAGTGCCTTTCGAAATGGCGACGCCCCTAATATCCTCGATCTCGGCCCGCGTGACGGGCTGATGATAGGCCACGATGGCGAGCGTTTCGAGCGCCGCCCGCGAGAGCCTTTTTTCTTCGATCTCTCCCGTCGCAAGCAGCCAAGCAAGGTCGGATGCGGTCCTGAACATCCATTTGTCATTTACCCGGACGAGGTTGACCCCGCGGGACGCATATTCGGCCTTGAGCGCGTCGAGAACGTTGATTGCGCCGATGCCGCGGGGCATGCGCCTCTCGATGTCCTTTTCGGACAGCGGTTCTGCAGCCGCAAACAATAGCGCCTCCGCGATTCGTTTGGCCTCCGCCAAACTGCTATCGCGGGTCATCCATTGGCTTTGATCGATTTCAGCAAATAGCTGCGCAAGTTCCGTCAAAACCAGCCCTCCTCATCGACCCTGAACGAAGCCCATCAGGTTTGCACCGAA
Source organism: uncultured Methylocapsa sp. (assembly GCA_964457695.1). Taxonomy (GTDB): domain Bacteria; phylum Pseudomonadota; class Alphaproteobacteria; order Rhizobiales; family Beijerinckiaceae; genus Methylocapsa. The sequence goes on along the minus strand of CAYWHF010000095.1, from coordinate 7,494 downwards.
AGCGGCAAATTTCCCGCGGTCGGAAGCTTCCGTTTGATCCAGATCGGCGCGAACGCCTCGTCCTGGCGGATCGAGATAACGCCCTCGCGGACCATTTCAAGCGAAGCGGAAAGTGTCGACGCCCTGACGGTGCGGTGCATCCCGGGCGTTGCACAGAAGGCAGCGAGATAAGGATCGAGCACCGTCCAGTCGAGCGCACGCCCGGCAAGTTTTTCAACTTCGCTGCGCGCCTGCGCGAGCGACCAGACAAGGCGTTGTCTGACCGTCACGCCTGTGAGCGCCTTCTGACGCCGGTTCGCATAGGCGGAAAGAAATTCATAAAGGCTTGCGCGCCATTGCGGCGTGCCTTGGGCAAGAACTGGCTCGGGAAGGCCGCGCAAAAACACATCACGGCCAAGGCGAGGGCGATTGATAAGCGCGTCAGCCGCGGCGCGGATCGCCTCCAGGCGGCGAAGCCGGAACTGCAACGCTCCGGCAAGCTCAGCGCCTTCCGGTCTTGAGTCTTTTTCGGATTGTGGAAGCAGGAGGCGCGACTTCAGATAAGCGACCCAAGCCGCCATAACGAGGTAATCCGCCGCGAGTTCGATTCGCAGACGGCGCGCAGTCGCGATAAATTCGAGATATTGCTCCGCGAGCACAAGAACAGAAATCTTGCTCACATCTACTTTTTGGCGGCGCGCAAGGTCAAGCAAGAGATCGAGTGGACCCTCGAATCCCCCGACATCGACCAGGAAGGCACTTTCCTCCCCCTTGTTCGCCGGCTCATCGTCCGCAATTGGCGAGTCCAAGGCTCATTCTCCCGGTCCACTGCTTACGTTTCTGTTCGGTGAGTCGCAGCAGATTCACTCTATCCGCGCGTCCGCCCGGACAGCAACACCGGTGGCAGCAACGCCGCAGCCTTCCACAGGGACTGTGACCCGCGCGAGCCGAACGGGCGCATCATTGGGCGCCCGCGCGCGGAAATGCCCCCGTGTGCCCGCGGCTTAGTTCTTAGCGACGAAGCAATCGCCGCCGCTGCTATGCAACTTCTCGCACAAGGCCGTGGCTTGGTCCCGCGACGCCAGCCCGCTGACCCTTACGCGATAGACCGCTTTTCCGCCGACCTCTGCTTTGCGGATCGAAGGTTGAAAGCCCGCCAGTTCTGCGCCGAACTTTTGCACGAGTCGCGCTTGCAAGTCACGCGCCGCTTGCTCCGAACCAGGCGCCGCCAACTGCACCGCGAAAGTTCCGGACGATGGCTCGGCGGATTTGGCCTTCGCCGCAACGGTACTCTGCGCGGATTGCGGATTGCCATTTGCGTTAACGGCAGGCGACTTCGGCGTTGTTGCCACGCGCGCCGCTGTCTTTGGGGTCGCAGCCTTTGCCGCCGGGGGCGGCGCAGGACGGGCCGGAGTCGGCTGCGCGGTCCGCGCGGCAGCCGGCGGAAGCGTATCGTTCGGCAGGACCGTGCCATCAGGCCTGACCGAAACCGTCTTGACCTTTCTTGGCTCGATCAAATCGGCGATACTTTGCGGCTCAGCGGGCGAACGAGGCTGAGCCTGCGCCGGCGGCACTGGGACGGCAATGGCAGTCGCCCCGCTCCCCGCAGCTGCAACTTGCGGGCTCGCCTGTCCGTCGGCCACCACGGTTTGGGCAGACAAATCGGCCGGCTGTTCGATGTTATTCACTGCGGCAACAGGGGGCTGTTGCGGTAGCCCGCCAAGAACAGTCGCATCTTGGCTTGGATTCTCAGCCCCTGCCGCGGTCTCGGGTTGGACCTTAACAGGGCCGTCGACAGCCTTGATTGTGGCAACCTCGTCCGGGGTGGAAACCGCGCCTTTGAACGCAAAGCTCGCGAAGATGCCGGCCACGCCCGCGATGATCATGGCGGCCATGACATAGAGCGGACGCCGTGACCTGAGTTGCTGGTAGGAATCGGCGGCTTCAACGGCATCGTCCTCCATCTCCGGGTAGGACGAATGAACCGCGCCTTCCATACCTTCGCTATGGTCGAGCACAATACTCGCCGCCGGACTCATCCCGTCCTCGGCGCTAAGCAGCCCAGCCTCGATTGAGGCAAAATCGCCCCGGATGAGGGGCTCTTGGACGCTACGGTCCCTTACTTCGACAGGATCCTTGCCGTCACGCAAAGTACCGGCAGCCCGGCGGTTCTGCGCCTCAAACACGGACTTATAGGGATCTTCCTTCTCTTCCGGCCCTCCAACGAAACGGGCGAGTTCAGCAAGCGGGTCGTTTTCCTCTGGGCTTAGGGAAAGGGGCTTCCGAAGACGCCTTTCGAATTCTTCCAAATCTATCATTGGACGCCGTTTTACCAATGGCTCGCTCATCTTACGCACCCTCCTGTCGCAACTCATGGCGGACGACACCGCCGCTCCACATCATTGCAATCGCGCATCCCGCGCGGGGCAACCGGTTCTACGCGATCCGGCGAATCCGATAATCATAACGATTATTGTAACCTGTTTTTTATCACATTGCACGCATTCATTCGCAACCGATGCGCCGGTGATCCGTTTCGATTTTGGCCGCATCAAGCTTTGCCACATGCTGCTGCATACCTGAACCTTAGGTGACGCTTAACCCACTTTCCCCGAACCAGTCCGTCCGCTGCGTGACATCGTGGCGAGGCGTGGAAAGCCTTCACCGCATCTCTTCCGGGGCGCTCACTCCCAAAATTTCAAGCCCGGACGCGAGCACCGCCGCCAGCGCAGTTACAAGTGCCAGCCGGGCGGCAGTTAAACTTGTACGCTCTTCATTAAGAAAACGTAATTGTGGCCGATCTTTGCCGCGAGTCCAGTGCCCATGGAAGCTCGACGCGAGCTCATGCACATAAAACGCAATACGGTGCGGCTCATCGTTTTCAGCCGCCGAGTCCACAATTCGCGGATATTGCGCGATAAGTTTGATTAGCGCAACCTCCCCTTCGTCCTGTAACAGGCCGAGGTCTGCCGCTGCCAGGCCTACGCTAGAAATGTCTTCCTCCGGCAGAGCAGCGCGCGCATTCCGCAGCACCGATTTTGCCCGCGCATGGGCATATTGCACGTAAAAAACCGGATTGTCCTTGGACTGTTCGATCACGCGGGCGAGATCGAAATCCAAGGGCGCATCGTTCTTGCGGAAAAGCATCATGAAGCGGACCGCATCGACGCCCACTTCGTTAACCACATCCCGCAAAGTGACAAAATCGCCCGACCGCTTCGACATTTTGACCGGCTCGCCATTACGCATCAATTGAACCAGCTGGCAAAGTTTTACGTCGAGCTTGGTACGTCCTTCCGAAAGCGCATCGACGGCCGCGCGCATCCGCTTCACATAGCCGCCATGATCGGCGCCCCACACGTCGATCAAAAGTTGATACCCGCGGTCGATCTTGGCCTTGTGATAGGCAATGTCGGACGCAAAGTAAGTGTAGGAGCCATCCGATTTTTTGAGCGGCCGGTCGCTGTCGTCGCCAAAATCTGTCGATTTGAAGAGCGTTTGCTCGCGGTCCTCCCAATCCTCGACAGGTTGTGCTTTTGGACGCGGAAGCCGTCCTTCGTAAATGAGCCCCCGCCGGCGCAATTCGGCGATGGCCTTTGCGACCAAATCGCCCTCGGCCCCGCCGGTCAGCGAGCGTTCGGAGAAAAAAACTTTATGCGCAATGTTGAGGGCCGCAAGATCGGCGCGGATCATCGCCATCATGGCGTCGATCGCCTCGGCGCGCACGGCGTCAAGCCATTCGGCTTCCGGGCGTCCTAAAAATTTGCGGCTGTATTTTTGGGCGAGTAACTGACCCGCGCTTCTGAGATAACTTCCGGGATAAAGGCCCTCAGGGATTGCACCGATCTCTTCGCCGAGCGCCTCTTTGTAGCGAAGGTAAGCGGAGCGGGCCAAGACATCGACCTGCGCGCCGGCGTCGTTGATGTAATATTCCCGCGTGACTTCATGCCCCGCAAACTCCAGGAGATTGGCGAGCGCATCCCCAAAAACCGCGCCGCGGCCATGACCGACATGCATGGGTCCAGTCGGATTGGCCGAAACATATTCGATGTTGATTTTTACGCGCGCCGTTTTGTCAGCGGCGGGCCTGCCGAAATCTTCTCCCAGCTCTAACACTCCGCGCAACACACGGGAGAATGCCGCAGGTTTGAGCCGGATATTGATAAAGCCCGGCGCCGCGACCTCGGCCGTCTCTACCGCCGGATCCTTAGCCAGCGCGGCGGCGATTTCCGTTGCCAGCTGGCGCGGGCTCGCGAAAGCCGGCCGCGCCTCCTTCGCATAAACCATGGCCGCGTTCGTCGCGAGATCGCCATGCGCAGGGTCCCGCGGCGGCTCGACTACAATGCGTGCGAGATCGAGATTTTCCGGCAAGCGGCCGCTCGCCGCGATCTGGCGCAAAATCGACGCGATCAGCTCTTGGAATTCGGCGTAGAGGTTCATCAGTCACCAATGTAAGGAGCGCCGGGACAAGTCGAGGCATCCGGGAAGCCATGATCGCCCTGTCGCGGACACGGCCGGACGGTCACGGAAAGCTCTACTTCTTGCCCCAGCTTGCCAAGGATCAGCATTAGCCTGTCGAGCGTGAAGCGGGCGGTGTTGGCTTTCCTGATGCGGGTGAAATCGGCATGGCTTACTCCGGTGGCTTCCTCGGCCTGCCGGGTGGACCAGTTTCGAGCGTCGAGAATTTTCATGATCTCGGCGGCAAGAAGGCATTTGGCCTGACGCACATCGGCGTCAGAATAGCCAAAATCGCGGAAGACATTGCCGCTCCCGTGCACAAGTTCAAAATCGTCCTCGTTCATCGCAGCTCCTCAGTCAGCCGGACCAATCGTTTGCGGATCAGATCGATCTCCCCGCGCGGCGTCTTGATGCCCGTCTTCGATTTTTTCTGAAACGTATGGAGCACTTAAACCGCTTCCCGGAATTGCACGGTGTAAATCGTGCGGTAGGCCTCGCCGCGATACGGCAAGGCAATTTCATAGACGCCCGGCGCTATGCCCGTCATGGGTTTGACATGGGCCGGAAGCCCGCCCTCGGCCGCGGCGGTGAGAATACCCAGAACGGCGTCACGCACTCCAGGCGGGAAATCCTCGAAATCTTTCCGCGCCGCCTTGACCCAGTTGATTGGCCGGGTGTTTGGGGTCATCGGGTATGGTGGCAAAGTTGCCACCACTTGTCAAGCCGGCTTTAGCGCTGATTATGCCGGCTCACGGCGCTTCGAGGGCGCAGGGACATTCATCGCTCACCAAGTTAAAGAGCTGTGCGGTAGCTCGGCGCGAGGCTTGCGTACTTTGTTGTGATATTTGCACAAGTGAATTCCTCACAGGATTTGAAATGCAACCTGAACAAATGCGAGCAGCGCGCGCCGCTCTCAACTGGTCCCTTGAGCGACTGGCCGAAGTGTCCGGCGTTCATCGAAACACTCTTTCGAATTTCGAGACGCGTAAATACCTTGGCGAACCCGAAAAGGTCGCTGCAGTTAAACGCGTACTCGAAGCTGCTGGCATAATTTTCACCCAAGACAATGGGGAGCCGGCAGGTGTGAGACTGAGGAGGTTTAAGGTAGGCGATCTTGTGCGATTTAGGCCTCAAACGCACATGCGGTTCAATTGCAATATTGCAGCCAACGAAATTGGAAAAGTTGTCGGAGTAGAACCGCACCCGCCAGCAACTGGACCGACCTATAGAATACAAGTTCAGTTTGAGCGAGCCCTCGTAGATTATGTCTTCAGGTTCGAATACGAACTTGTGCAGGCTGCGCTCGACATAGCAGAACCCCCCTCGCATAAATGCGAAGATGAAATGACAATGTCCGATCCGAAGGCAATAATTGATAGATTTTGCACCGCCTGCCAGGACGTATGGATGGCGTACGAACTTTATGCGAGTCTCATCGAAACAGATCAGCACATATTTAAGCTTTGCCACTCGATTGCCCCCAAGTTTTTCGAAGCGTTAAACGAGATTATGATTGGGCATCTGGTTCTTCAGTTTTGCAAAATTACAGACCCAGCAAATATTGGAAAAAAATCCAATCTCACGACAAATTATGCCGTGGAAAAAATAGATTGGCCAGACGATGTCCGCCAAAAACTCCAAGCGATCAATGCGGGTCTAATGGAATTCCGTCGATATATAGAACCTGCCCGCAGCAAGTGGCATGCTCATTTCGATCTTTCGGCGCGGTTCAACCGATTTAGGGAGCTTGGGAACTTCCCGGAGGGGGCCGACAAGCAATTCCTTCAAGACCTACAAACGTTCGTCGATATTGCGTTTGGACACTTCAATAACGGAGCTCCCTGCCCAATCGACGTCGGCATGTCCACGGACACTCACGAGCTCATTAGAGCGCTGGAAAAGTCCGTGATTTTCGACCGCTGTTCAAAATGCGACGAACTCGAAAGAGAGCTCGCGGTTCTCGATTATGAGGACACTGCCCACTAGCCCACTCATTGGGGTTACCGCCCTCTGTCGGCGCCGCTGGCAACTTCATCCCTCGCGACCATCCAAAGAAACAAGGCCGGCCACACACTCCGCAAACCGGCAAGCAGTTTCAATCGCATCGCGTGCGGCTTCGGCAGACACTCGCGAAGCGGGACCCGTTTGATAATCGGCGGTCACCTTAAAATTATAGGCGCAGCCAAGAAATGCCCGAAGCTCCAAATCAAAGCGGGGATCGTCCTTTGTCAGCCGGAGAATTTCTTTTTGCACGCCCCTGTGGGACTTAAACACTTTGCTTGTGTTCTCAAAAAGATAAAGCCTGAGCCGCATGAAATCCGGCAAGATAGGCCGCGCGGCCCGCTTCGTCCGGCCAGTGGTGCGCATCAAGCAAATCCTGCGCTTTCGCCAGGAACTCGCGCGACTTCCGCAAAAATGCGGCAGTCTCGGGCTTCATAAATCGACACCATCCGCGCGGACTTCATGCATCAGCGGCGTGCGTTCGTTGTAAGTCTCCGCGGGATAGGGCATCGCGTGAATAAACTCGCCTGTCTCGTCAAGAAAGCTTGTGCTAAGATCGGCAAGCCGGTTCATCTCCGCAAAACGGTCGGGCATGTCGTGCAGAAACACCGCCACGTCGTAATCCGAATCCGGCCCCGCGTCGCCGCGCGCCCGCGAACCATACAGCACCACCCGCGCCACACGGTCTCCGTAAATTTCGTCGACGGCAGCGCGAAAGCGTCTAAGTATTGGGTCGCCAACTGCTCTTGTCGCCATAGAAAATATCTAGCACGTTTTCCCTAGGGTTACGCGGCAAATGCATCAAGCTAAACGACTATCCTGCCTGCGCTGGCTTGGGATTGGGCTCGCCTAAGCGCAAATCCGGAGTTTTCCCAAAAAGCCTGCGATGCTCGGCAACGGCGTAGCGGTCGGTCATCCCGGCAATGTAATCGCAAACAATGCGGGCTCTGCGCGCCTCGGACGCGTCACTGGCAGCAGCAAGAGTCCATTCTTCTGGCATCAATTCCGGAGCAGCGAAAAACCTAACAAAAAGGTTGCGAACGATCTCTTCCGCGT
>CAYWHF010000094.1:0-8152 GCA_964457695.1 uncultured Methylocapsa sp. | reverse complement strand
GAGGCCGGCTTCCCGCGTCTGTTTTATGGCGTCCGGTCCGATAACTATTCTGGCGAGCCCGCCGGATCCGCGACTCTGCGCTACGGCTTTTCCGATCATCTCACCTTGGAGTCCCATGCGGAAGCAACAAATAATCTCGCCAATGGCGGCATTGGCGCGAACCTTGGCTTGGACGGTATCGGCGTGGTCAGCACGGCTTTTACCGGAAGCGTGAATGGTGGAACGGCGGGCGGGCAGGCCTACGCCAGCTTCAACACAAGCCTTTTTGGCTTTTCGCTCTCGGCTTCGACCTTGCGCACGATCGGAGGCTACAATGACGTCGCTTCGTTAACCGCACGGCCTTTCGGATTCATTCCGGTGACCGCTTTTCCGCCTGCCGCCTTCTCGCCCGCTTGGTTTTTCCAAAATTCGCTCTCGCCCTTACGGCCGCCAAGAGTCCAGGATCAATTTTCGGCAGGCTTGCCTCTGCCGGGGGTAGGAGGCTCGCTCAACTTCGGCTACGTCCATGAAATAGATCCCTTTGGCAATCGAATAAGGCTGCTCGACGTCAGCTATTCGCGGCAATTGTTCGCCGGCGCCTCTTTCTTCGCGACGGGTTTTGCCGGTTTCGACGGCCGCCGGAATGCCGGTTTCTCGCTCGGCCTCTCCATTCCCCTGGGCGGCGGCGTGACGGCGTCGAGCGGCGTTTCCCATGACCGGTCTGGACTTGCCGTTGCGAGCGACATTGATAAACCCCTCGGCCAGGAGCCAGGCAGTTTTGGCTGGCGCTTGTCGGATTTGGAAGGCGAAGCGGTGCTGCGCCAGGCCAGCGCCGCGTACCGGAGCGACTACGGCAAGATCGAGGCGGCGGCGCTCGAATCGCGGGCGGGGATTGCCGGAACTCTTTCGGCCGAAGGCGCTGTTGTTGCCGCAGGGGGCGATGTCTTTTTCTCCAACAGGATCGATGATGCCTTTGCGATCGTTGATGCGGGAGCGCCCGGCGTCGAGGTGTTTCACGAAAACCGTCCCGCCGCCGTCACCGATTCGAGCGGCAAGGCGATCGTAACTTCGCTTAACGCTTATCAGCCAAACAAGATCTCGATCGACCCCAGCAATCTGCCGCTCGACGCCTCGATCGCGTCGACCCAGAACGTGATTGTGCCAGCCGACCGCAGCGGCGTTTTTGCCGATTTCGGAATCAGAACCAGTGTTGCGTCGGCAATCGTGATTCTCGACGCGCCGGACGGCCGCCCGCTCCAGGTTGGCCTGCGCGGCAAGACCGCGAGCGGGCAAGATTTTGCTGTTGGTTACGACGGTCGTGCGTTCATCGAGGGGCTTGAAACTCAAAACAAGCTGACTATCGCGCTGTCGACCAGCGAATGCCACGCCGAATTCGCTTACCAGCCGCAAGGCAAGGGGCAAACTGTGATCGGGCCGGTGGTTTGCCGATGAAAGCGTTTCTTCGTTGCGCCGCCATAAAGGTGATGATCGCAGGCGTCAGTTGCGCCGCCGGCTCTTTTTCGCCCGCACGCGCGGCAACGTGCAGCTTTACTGTAACCGACGTGGCGTTTGGATCGGACGATGCGACCGCGAATGCCGCTGTTGATACGACCGCCACACTTTCGATAACTTGCTCCGGTCTCGCTTTGCTGACCGTGCAGGTGTGCGTGAATTTTGGAGCGGGAAGCGGGGGCGCGGCGAGTGCTTCGGACCGTTACATGCTGTCGGGGGCAAACAAGCTGCATTATAGTTTGTATTCGGATGCGGCGCGAACCGCCGTCTGGGGCTCGAATCTGTGGGCGGGCGCGGGCGCCGGGCCAGTCTCAATCAATGTCCCGCTCCTACTCGGCACCAACACCGTGACCCAAACCGTCTACGGCCGCATTTTTTCCGGTCAGCAGACCGTGCCGGCGGGGTCGTACCTCAGCACCTTCAGTTCGACCGACGCCGAGATCCAATATGGTGCCGTTGGCCTCGGCTGCGGGTTGCTTACCCAAACCGCGACAACCACCTTCAATGTCACAGCCACCGTGCCGGCGACGTGCACGGTCGCTGCCAATAATCTCAATTTTGGAACCGTAGGGCTGCTGACCGCCAACACGGATGCAAGCACGACGCTCTCGCCTGTTTGCACCAGCGGCACGGCGTATAACGTCGGGCTCGACAAAGGTCTAAGTGGCTCCTCGGTCACCACGCGCCAAATGAGGGCGGTTTCCGCGCTCGTCAATTATTCCTTGTTTAGCAACTCCGGTCGGACCAGGAATTGGGGCAATACGGTCTGCACGGACACGGTTTCCGGCACTGGCACCGGATCGGCGCAAAGCCTCACCGTTTACGGCCGGATTCCGCCGCAGACCACACCCGCGCCCGCCACTTACACCGACACGATCGTGGTCACGCTCACCTATTAGCTTCTTTCATCGATACTAAGCGTATCTCTTCGCTTGGCTTTGCGGTCACCTTGCGCGCGGTTCATCTAAGCAGAACAAAAGCCGTCTTTCCGTGGCCCGCACCAGCCGTCGAATTCGGCAGGCGAAACGCGCGTGAGCCTAATGTGTTTGCCAAGGGGTCCATTCTCGCGCCTAACGGCGCCTTGCCGCCAATATACAAGATTTCCGTGCCATCGCACAAAGCGGCACGGCGTAGGAAACGGACGCCTTTGGCCGCTACCGCTCCCGCGATCTTTGCCTCGCCTATATGAACGCGCTCGCAGCTGGCGACCCGGACGCCGACATCGCCGTGTAACGCAAAGGGTAATTTTCAAGGCCCGGCCGCGCCGTCAGTCTCCAAAAGTACCAATTTTCCGCGCAATCCCACTGGTTCCACACCGCAAAACGTCTATGGGTTTGTAAGGTTTTGGGCCCGGACCGGACAAAAAGTTTTCGCGATATTGGAGTTCCCGTACCCGATCCACAGATAAGAAATCTGTGGCTAGCGTGGATTCCCATTTGTCAAGAGATTAATTTCGAGTCTCCACCGAAATTTTATCCATCGAATCGTTTGCATTCAATGGCTAACCTAGGTAATGATGGCCATCATTGCTCACAGTCGATGGACTACAAATGGCTGACACACCGCTAGATGCCGAGATTGCTATAATTGAGGCTGATATCAGAACAAGGCCTGATCTACGTATCCTGCGGCTGGCAGAACTTCAGCGCATACGCAACGAGTATCTGGCCATTCCTCCAATCATAGCGCCTTCCATCCCCACCGCCGCCATCCCTGCCTCAACTCCGGGGAATGGACAAGATGCACCGCGCCAGCCAGGGCGCCAGCGCTCGCCCGAGCGGCAACGAGCGATCGACGAGACAGATAGTATGCTTGCCGGTAGAAGAACGCCTACGCGGCTTGCCGATATCAGTACACACCTAAATAGACTCGGAGTCCGCATTGGCGGCCATGATCCGCTGAATAATTTGTCTGCGTTGCTTTCGACAAGCGGACGGTTCCGCTCGCATGGAAGAGCCGGATGGACTGTGCCAGAGACGCATTGATCAAGAGCTTCCCGGGGCGATTCTAGATAGCTCCGGAAAGGGAGCCGCCCGAGGGTCGGCTGTGGACCGACCACTCGGGCGGAGATGCCCAAGAGCTACCCCCGCTCGTATGGGGGCAAGAGCCGCCGCCCGTGACCAGAGTCGACTATGGCGCGGGTGGCGGTGCTTTTTTAGCATACTTGATTCATCCGATCAAAAATTTGCTTGTAACAATTTGTTTTAACTATTTTTTTCTCCAGCATTTGACGTACCCATATCGCTTTGATATATTTGATTAATAATGGAGATCTAGCAATGTCAAGTGTTCTTGATGCCAAACATTTCCACAATGAAGAAGCGGCGTATGCCTATTTGGAGGCAAGAATTTGGCCGAATGGGCCGGTATGTCCGCGCTGTGGCCAACACGACCGAATCAGCAAAATGTGCGGCAAGTCTACACGCATCGGCGTGTACAAATGCTACAAATGCCGCAAGCCCTTCCGGGTGACCGTTGGCACAGTGTTTGAGTCAAGCCACGTGCCACTCCGTATTTGGCTCCAGACCGTGCATTTGCTTGTATCGAGCAAGAAGGGCATTTCAAGTAATCAACTTCACCGGACCTTAGGCGTTACCCTTAAAACCGCGTGGTTCATGTCGCATCGAGTTAGAGAGGCTATGCACATCATTGGATTGCCTCCTATGGGCGGCGTTGGCGGTATTGTTGAAGCGGACGAAGTTTTCATTGGCCGTAAGGAAGGCTCTATCAAGCGTCGCGGCCACGGGCACAAGAATGCTGTGCTTTCTCTTGTTGATCGCGAGAGCAAGCAAGTTCGCTCTTTTCATGTTGATAGTGTTAGTGCTGCAACACTTGTCCCGGTTGTCCAGGCCAATGTCGCGAAAGAAACCGCGATGATGACTGACGAATGGAGCGGCTACTATTCTCTTGGTGATCACTTCGCGGGTCATGAGAGCGTTAGCCACAAGGCCGATGAATACGTCCGTGGAGATGTTCACACGAACACGGTTGAAGGCTATTTTAGCATCTTTAAACGCGGCATGAAGGGCGTCTATCAGCATTGCTCTGAAAAGCACTTGCATCGGTATGTTGCGGAATTCGATTTCCGATACTCGAACCGTGTAAGACTCGGCATTGATGACGCTGCCCGCGCCGAACGTGCGCTTAAGAGCATCGTTGGTAAGAGGCTCACTTATCAAACGCCTCATCACTGAGCGGCCGCATGGGAAAAGCAGGCGAAAAGCAAAAGCGAACGCCGAAAATAAAGGACAAACGCCAATCCGAGCGGTTCAAAGAAACCGCTCGCGAACTTGGCGCGGACGAAGCTACTGATGAATTCGGGCGCGTTATAGAGGAAATGGCGCGTCAGATTCCCAAACCAACTAAATAATAAATCATGATTCAATCCTTGGCGGGTACGTGAAGTCTAATATCGCCCAAGTTTTCACGTGAAACATTTTTGGAATGATTCTAAAATAAATCGGACAAAGCGCGGGGCGATGGGCAGAGGCACGGAGCCGAAACAGAAGTGAATTCCCGCATTCAATCTGGGACAATCCCGCAATTCACGCCGAAAAGTCCAAAAATTAACTTCGCTGAAACCTTAACGGCGCCTTATCGCGCCGCTGGCGTCATTGGAGCGGTTTATGGACAAGCGCACGCGGGATTGGCCTCAGGAGGCGCCCGCCCGAGGGGCAACTACCGCTGCACTGCTCTATCCGATCTTGATCCGGAAGCGGTGGCTCGCCGGCATAATGGTTGCCGGGCTCGCCCTTCTCAGCGCCGTATATGGCGTTGAGCCGCCTCGATATAATGCAGAGGCGCAGATCCAAACCGGCCTCCGTCTCGGGGGGCTGATCGGACTGAGGTCGAGCGCCGCCAATGCGAATGCCACGGGAGGGTTCGCGGGTGCGATTGGCCAGGCGCGGCTTCTTGCCTCGCGGGATCTTGCCCGCAGGGTCATCAAGGAGCTTGGGATCGCGGACGATCGCGAATTCGACCCGGGGCCGAATGGACTTGGCTTTGGGTCCCGCGCGCTCGTTTTTCTTGGGCTCAAGCGCGATCCGGCGCGCAAAAGCCGGGACGACCGGGTTCTCGAAGCTTTTCAAGAGCGGCTGCGGGTGATCGGGCCGGATACCCGGGGCCTTCTCACAATTGCGTTTCAGTCCGAAAATCCAGAACTCGCCGCGCGAGCCGCCAATCGCTTAGCCGAACTCTACGTAGACATGCGCAGAGAGGTTCAGAAGGCGCTGCCGCAAAAGGTTGCGGCACGCGTCGTTGCTTTTGCCGCCGCACCACTCTATGCGGTTCCCGGAAGTTCATTGTTTGCGCTGACAGGCACCGCATTGGCCGCCCTCGCCCTTGGCTCATTTGTCGCACTCTTGTTGCCGCGCCTGACTTTGCGTGGACGCTTTGACACGCCGGTGGTGCGGCCCCGCGCGTTTGGGGGTGTTCGCACTTTTGACCGCATCACACTGAGCGAAAGATTAAGCCAGCGGATGACCGCTCGATCGGATCCGCCGCCGCCGGAGGCCGATCGAACCGCCGTCGAGGAGCCAGAGGACGGGCAACTCGTCGCGGCGGCCGTTGCGCGCATAACCTCGCGGCGGGTGCATGTTCGGCGGGGCATAAGGATCGTCGCGCCCCAGCCCATGGCAGGCAATGCAGAGCCATTTTTGGCCCCCGGCCTTGCGAGGGAGCTCGCGCGAGAGGGGCGCACGATTGCCATCTGCCTCGATAGTTCGAGTTTTTCGCATTTTTGTGGTGCCGACGCCGGGCCTCATTGTGGGGCTCCTCCGGGCGCCGAACCTTTGTTGCGCGGCCTCATTGCCGGTAGGGCCTCGTTTACCGAAGCCATTTGCCGCGACCCTTGTTCGCGGCTTCATTTGCTTGCCATAGGGCAAAGCGGCGAATTCGATCTTCACGAACTGCAAAAAATCATCGATGCGTTGGCCGAAACTTATGATTTCATCGTAACCATGGCCCCGCCCATAGAGGGGAATAATACGGCAAAAATTCTTGCTCAAGAATCCGATTTCGCGCTCTTGGAAAATTCCGCATTTGCCGATAGCTCCTATCTCGCGGCCGAGGGCCAAATGATCGAAAGCTGTCGCGGCGAGGTTTTGCTCCTTGGCCTCGAAATGGGTGGGCAAAGCCCTGCGCGGAGCGCCGCTTGATCGGGATAGAAGCGCGAAACTCGCGCGGAAGAACCGGTTTATTTCATCCAGCGCACGAACAGCGGGTTAAGGAAAATCCAGCCGATGTCTAAAAGCGGCAATTTCTGTCGTAACATCGGCACGCGGCGCATGGACTTCTGCCGCGCCAACCTCTATGGCAGTCCAATTGCCTCGGGCGAAGTCACCGGGACAGTTTTGGCTTCTCCCAATACCGGCATAGCGCATGAATCTCGACACACAAGCCCTGCCAAGTCCTTGTACCGGAATATGCACAATGGACGAGGTTTTGGGCTGGTGCCGCGGCTGCGGCCGCGCGAATGATGAGATCGCCGAATGGGCTTTTGCCGAAAACTCCCGCCGCGAGGCGATCTGGGCCTTGCTGCCCAAACGTGTCGGCGCATTGGGCATTGCCGTTACGAGGTTGCCTTGGCGGCACGGGCGGATTGCCGAATTTGTAGCCGAGAGTCTCGATAAAAAGACCGGCACATGGGCCGTTGGGTGCTATGGCGCGGGTGCCGAATTCGGCTGCGCCCATGATGAGCCATGCGGCATTTCCATTTCGGGCAATAAAATAACGGCGCTTTCGGAGCGCGGCGGGCTGCAATTGACAATCGACGAAAATGTCAGAGCACTGCGGCTGTGCGCCGATCACGCGAGCGGTGGCTATTGCGGCATTTTTCTTACCGTGGTGAATGCGAGGGCAAATCTGCCCGTTACGACTTCATTGACGCCGCTTGGCCGCGATGAGGGCGCCATCCGCCCAGATGGCCGGAGCGAGCATTGGTTTGATATCGGCCTCGGGCGCGCGGATCTCCGTTTTGGTATGAGGACAGCGGACAACGAACTGCGGAAGTGGCTTAATCAAGCATCGGGCCTGCCGCTTACCGATCTCTTGCAAGCCGCCGGCTCCATGATCCTCACTCATTGTCCGGCACGGATTGTTGAGTCGCCCATCGGCCGCGCGGAAATATTTCCTTCCAATCCCCGGCCTGGGGAGCAATTGACTACGGGGCCGCATTGCCATTTATCCCCCGAACCTTTGGCAAGCGGCCGTTCGACCCCGCCGGGCATTGATCTGCCGCCCGTCTACGCCCTTGGTGCAGCATTTTGTCCTCGCCTCGTCGGTGCGGGCGCGGACTTTTGGCCGTATGGCCACCTCAAATAGCAATTTCATCATGCGCGAGCTGCCGGTCAATCCATTCTCTGTCCACGCGGAAAAGAATGGCATTCAAACGACCCATCGCGCCGTTGCGATATGGCTCTGGACGCTTGCTGCGCTCGTTTTTCTGATGGTGATCGTCGGCGGCGCGACGAGGCTCACCGAATCCGGCCTTTCGATCACCGAATGGAAGCCTTTGACGGGCATCATTCCGCCGCTGAACCAAGCCCAGTGGCTCGCCGAATTCGACAATTACAAAAAGATTCCGCAATATTCCGAGCTGTTCCCCGCCATGGATTTGCAGGGTTTTAAATTCATCTTCTTTTTTGAATGGGGCCACCGTCTC
>CAYWHF010000093.1:6774-8170 GCA_964457695.1 uncultured Methylocapsa sp. | reverse complement strand
GTGGGATTAAATGACAAGACCACGCGCCGCAGGCTTACAAAACGACGACTCTCGTTCCGACGCGAACCCGTCCATAGAGATCGATGACATCGGCGTTCATCATCCGGATACAGCCGGACGAGACGGCCTTGCCGATCGAGTCCGGCTCATTGGTGCCGTGAATGCGAAACTGCGTATCTCTTTTGCCGTGGTATAAATACAGGGCGCGGGCGCCGAGAGGGTTTTCGAGCCCGCCTTCCATTTCCTCGGGCAGGTCGGGACGCCGCTTCAGCATTTCCCTTGGCGGTATCCAACGGGGCCATTCTGATTTGCGGCCTACCTGAGCGACGCCTTTCCATGTGAACCCTTGCCGCCCAACACCAATGCCGTAACGAATGTCGGGGCCTCGGGCCTTTACAAGTTAGAGCTGACGCTAGTTCGGGTTGATGACAATCGTGCCGGGCGGCTCGCCTGTCGGATTAGGCACGACGGCCGCGGTCCGCTGATATAAATTGACGCCGACTTCCAGGTCGCCGCCACCACCATAGGACGGAGTGCGCCCCGCGGGCCCATAAATCTCTTCATAGGGCGCTCCATACGCATAAGGGCGGCCATAGTAAGGAGGCGGCACGGCCGGCGGCGCTACGGGGTCGACGTAGGATTCGGGATAAAAGGGATAAGCCGGATAGGCCGGATAAGACGGATAGCCGGGGTAGCCGTTCGATGGATAGGCCGGATAGGCCTCATAGCCCCAATAATTGCGCCATTGCGCGAAGGCCGGCGCGGAAGGATTTAAAACTATTCCTGCCGCGATGAGAGAGGCCGCGCCCATTAAAGCTAAGCTAGATCGAGTTTTACCCATATCGAGACCCGGGATTCGCCGTCAAAATATCAAATGACGCATGTTTTCCTCAACAAATTGGAAATACGGCGTCGCTTAATTGAACCTTTGCACCCGAGCCAATTTGAAAGCAAAAAAAGGCCGGTTTGGCAAGCTGCCAAACCGGCCCCGTGTCAACGAAGACTTGCGAGCGGTCAGAGCACGACGACCGGCGTTCCGATTTTCACCCTTGAATAGAGATCGACGACATCGTCGTTGAGCAGCCGTACGCAGCCGGAAGACACGGCACGCCCGATTGTGCCGGGTTCATTGGTACCATGAATGCGAAAACCCATATCGCCATGGCCGTTATAGAGATAAAGCGCGCGAGAGCCGAGGGGATTGGCTAATCCGCCTTCCATGTAGGCAGGAAGCTCCGGGCGGCGCAAACGCATCACGGCCGGGGGTATCCAAGCGGGCCATTCCGCTCGCCGGCCAATATGAGCTTTGCAAGACCAAGCAAAGCCCTTGCCGCCGACGCCCATCTGTTGACGCATTCCCTTGCACTGTTACATGGAAATATGAAGACACGAGTTT
>CAYWHF010000093.1:0-6764 GCA_964457695.1 uncultured Methylocapsa sp. | reverse complement strand
ACAAGCTCGTCGCCTGATCAGTGCATGTGATTGAGAGGGCCATTCCCCGCGCCGGCCGATTGGCGCCTTGCCAGACCAAGCAAAGCCCTCGCGGCCGACGCCGACCGTGTAACGCATTGCCTTGCCGTGTTCCATGGACAAAAAGAGATAGCAGTTCTTGGTGTCGATCGTAATCGTGCCCACGCGCGCGCCGGTTGGATCGTCAACCAGTGTGCGGCTCGAAGCAACACTACGCTGAATATCCGTTTGCAGGCTTGCCCGCTGAACATTTCCGCTGAAAAGCCCCAGCGGCCAACTGTTTTCAAACGCCTGTGCGCCGGAGGCTGTCAGCGCGGCGAGTCCGGTGAGAGTGCTAAGAGCGAATTGACGAATTGGCGAAAAGTTGCGCATTAATCGGAACCCCGTTCGAAGGTGCGGTAAGATCAGTCGTACCAACAACGCATAGGCTCGGTTGTGCGTTCCTTCACATTCACGCTCGGGATCAATTTTTTTTCGAAGCAGATTTAAAAAGGCGCAAAGCCTCGTCGCCCTGAAACGGGTCAGTTCCTCGGCCAGGAATAATCATCGGCCCGCCCAGGTTTCGGAGCAAGCGGCCTGCCCTGCTGCAATGTGTGTTCAATGACGGCTTGAGCCTCATTGTTTTTTGTCTTGGCCGCTGTCATCCGGGTGGCGAGTTCTGCGCCCGGGGCAAGCGCCGCGCCGGTCAAGGACTGAATCGGGCCAGCCACTGGTTTCGGTTTTGCCGCTTCTTCGACCGCGGCTGGTTCCGGCGCATTTGCTGCCGCCGGAGCTGCCTCGGGTGCCGTGGAAGGCTCGCTCTTGGGTTGGACCTCGTCGAGATTGCGGCGGATCGCCGGCTCCACAAAATGGGCGAGCTTGCGTGCCCCCGCCTTGGTAAAATGAACCCCGTCGGCACTCCGCAGCCTGACAATTTGGCCGTTGATATCAGGACCGACCGGAGTGTATTGCCCGGACTCATCGGCGAAATCTTCCCAAATATCAAGGTAGCTCGCGCCCGCCTTCTCGGCATAGGCGCGATAAAATTCATTAAACGCCATCGCATCGGTGGAGAGACTTTCGCTCTTCATAATTGGAAGACCGACCCACAGCAGCGGGATTTTCTTATCGCGGAATTGCGTCGCGATCGCTTCGATTCGCTGCGCATAGGCCGTTTGCCATTCCGGCGTCCGCGGCTCATAGCTGCCATTGGCGTCGCGCAAGACTTGCCGGTCGTTGCTGCCGATCAGCATGACTGCGAAATCGATTTTCTCGCCGCTCGCGAGAAGGTCCGCCGTGGCCTTGGTCCAATCGTAGAAGTCGTCCCTGACGAGGCCCGAATCTTCCTTTGCCTTGCGCAGAATTGCGACCTCCGGACGATTCTCCAAAGCCTCGGTCAATCCCTGCGCCATCATCTGGGCAAGGCTGTCGCCGAGAATGGCGACGAAATAGGTCGGCGCAACAGTGGTCTTTGGCGGTGCCTTCGCCACATTACGGCTTGGCCTTGACTTTGCTTGACGAGGCGCCGTCCGGTGCATTTCGTACTTCGGCTTCGCGACACGCCCAGGCGGCGGCTGAAACAATTGTTCGAGCCAGCCAAATGGATTGAACTGCGCATGAGCGGGACTTGGGCCCGCTACGGACAGCATAAAGGCCACTGTGGCAAGCAGAGCTATTCGCGAAAACCATTCCAAAGCCGTCCGGGCCTTGGATCCAAAATCATGCGCCATGGCGGCAGTCTACTACATTTAAGTTTTGGATGCACGAGGCTCATGCCGGCAACGCTTCCGCTTCTCCTTGGCGCAAATCGGCGGGCCCGATGCCCGCGGCGGGCAGCGAAATTCCTAGGCGCGAATCCGTCAAGCTGCTAAAGGTCGGCATCGGCTACGGCTAATACTTGCTACGGAAAAGACCCTATGGCTCGTGGTCGTTCGGTCCTTGTTGCACCGGCAGAGGATCTAAATGACCTGCTTGAGAAAGTCGCCTCGGGTGACCAAAAAGCCTTTCGAGCCCTTTACGACAAAGCCTCTCCGGTCCTTTTCGCCGTATGCGTGCGTCTCATGCATGATCGCGAAATTGCGCAAGACGTGCTTCAAGAGGCAATGACGAGAATTTGGCGCAAGGCGCATCTTTTCGACCGAACCAAAGGTAATGCTTTGGGATGGATGACCGTTGTGGCCCGTAATTGCGCTTTGAGCAGGATTGCTGCCGCTCCGCCCCTTTCATCATCGCTTGAGGATGCCGGGGTGCTGGCTGCCGTCGAAGCAAAGCCGACGGACGATCCCTTTATAGCTGCCGACGTGCGGCGCTGCCTCAAAAAACTGAACGAAAAATATAGGAAATGCGTGACTTTGATTTACTTGAACGGACTAAGTTATGAGGAGCTTGCGGCAGAACTGGGCGCGCCCGTTGGAAGCGTAAAGTCCTGGGTTCACCGCGCGGTGCGCGAGCTTGGGCTTTGCATTGGAAAATGATGAGCGAAGATCTTGACCAGATTGCTGCCGCCTATGCCCTGGGAATAACCCGCGGGCTTGCGCGCAAGGAGATCGAATCGCGGTTTCGCACCGAACCCGCCTTGCGGGAAAAGGCCGAGCTCTGGCAATGTCAGTTCGCCGCGCTCGATCTCGCCGCTCCCCAGGAAGCCCCGCCTGCCGAGCTCTTCGATAAGATAATTCAATCAATTGGCGCCGACGAACGGGAGACAGAAGGGACTTTTACGCGGCGCGCGGGAAGCGGCGTCTGGATCGAGATGGCGCCTGGCCTGACTTATACAGTGCTTTTCGAGGATCCTGTTGCCAACCGGCGCTCCATCCTCCTGCGAGCGCAACCCGGTGCCACCTATGATTCACATCACCATGACGAGGGCTACGAGGAATGTCTCGTTCTTGAAGGCGATTTGGTCATGGGAGACTTGAAATTGCTCCCCGGGGATTTCCACCTCGCCGCAAAAGGCAGCGCGCATCCGCCAGCAACGACGGTGTCGGGCTGTCTCTTGTATCTCTCAACGCCCTTTTAGACGGTTAGAGCATATGCGATTAAGCTGAATCCTGCGCTGCGATGAGGGGCAAGTCTGATTGTGCGTACTCACGGCCAAGCTCGCTGATCGATTGCTAAATGCGGGCCAGTGCTTAGACCTTTGAAGAAGCAGGGCGCGATCTCCCTGACTCCGTTGTTTTCCTGAGTCCGCGGGACAACGCCGCGTGCGGCATCGCCCCGCTGGTTGAGCGTCAATCTCAGCTCTTCGGCATAAGCACCGTATCGACGACATGAATGACGCCATTGCTTTGATTGACGTCGGAGATCGTTACGAAGGATTTGCCGCCCTTGGCGTCGATGATTTCGAGTCGGCGGCCGTTCTGGCGCACGGTCAGCTCCTCGCCTTCGACCGTCTTATACGTGGCCTCGCCGCCGCCTTTCTTGATTGCCGCAATGAAATTCGCGGCGGAGATTCTTCCGGGAATGACGTGATAAGTCAGCACCGCGGTGAGGGCCTCCTTATTTTCCGGCATCAAAAGCTTTTCGACCGTGCCCTTGGGAAGTTTGTCGAAGGCCTTGTTGACCGGCGCGAAGACCGTAAAAGGCCCATTGCCCTCGAGAGTCTCCACGAGACCGGCGGCCTTGACGGCGGCGACAAGCGTCGTGTGATCCTTGGAATTGACCGCGTTTTCAATGATGTTCCTTGAAGGATACATGGGTGCGCCGCCGACCTCGACCGTCATTTCGGCGAAGGCAGGCGAGATTGGCGCTCCGCCCAGCGCGGCAAGGCCGATCGCGGCGGCAAAAGTCAAGTTGCGAATTGCAGACATAGGAGTTCTCCGTGTAATTTGCTGCCGGCAAGCGGCAAAGAGCGGCGAGGCCCCGGGCCGCCACGTCGCGCTGCCCGGTCTCGTTACGGCATTTACGGGCGGCCTAGAGAAAAAGTTGCGCGTACGGCAGCAATTAGTTGCCCGTGACGGCAATGATCGCGGGGGCCAAGAGTAGCCGATAGAACGAAGAGGAGAAGCGAAGATGAAAACCTGCGCACTTGCCGCAATGCGCCTTGCGTGCCAAGCAGAGACATGAATGCTTCGTTGCCGTCCAACCAGGCCCCGGATCCTGCCTGCGCGCCCAAAATTTCCTTGGTGTCGCTCGGCTGCCCCAAGGCGCTGGTCGACAGCGAAAGGATTATTAGCCGGTTGCGCGCGGAGGGTTATGAGCTTGCCAAGAGGCATGGGAATGCGCAGGCGGTGATCGTTAACACCTGCGGATTCTTAGACAGCGCCAAGGCCGAATCTCTTGCCGCGATTGCTGCGGCAATGGCGGAAAACGGAAAGGTTATTGTTACCGGCTGTATGGGTGCAGAACCCGAAGCGATCTTGGAAAAATTCCCTGATCTACGTTGGATAAGCGGGCCCCAGGATTTTGATTCCGTTCTACGGGCCGTGCACGAAGCCGTTGAGCCGCCAAACAATCCGTATGGTGATCTTGTGCCAGAGAAGAGCATCAAGCTCACGCCGCGCCACTACGCTTATCTAAAAATTTCGGAGGGCTGCAACAACCGCTGCTCGTTTTGCATCATTCCAAAGCTGCGTGGCGATCTCGTCTCGCGCCCGGCGGCGGATATATTGCGTGAAGCCGAAAAGCTCGTCAAAGTGGGTGTCAAAGAGCTTCTGGTCATTTCGCAAGATACCGGCGCTTATGGCTTAGACCTAAAATATACGGAAAGCATTTTTCACGAGCGGCCCGTCCGGGCAAAGTTTTTGGACCTCGCCCGCGAGCTTGGGTCGCTCGGTGTGTGGGTCAGGCTTCACTATGTCTATCCTTATCCGCATATCGACGATGTGATCGAGCTCATGTCGGATGGCAAAATCTTGCCCTATCTCGACATACCGTTTCAGCACGCGAGCGCAAAAATTTTACGCGCGATGAGGCGCCCTGTGCACTCCGAGAGGGTGCTGGAGCGGATCGCAAAATGGCGCGCGGCATTGCCCGCGCTCACCTTGCGCTCGACCTTTATTGTCGGCTTTCCCGGCGAGACGGAGGAAGATTTTGCTGTGCTTCTCGATTGGCTCGATGAGGCAAAGATCGACCGCATTGGCGCGTTCAAATATGAGCCGGTTAAGGGCGCAGCTGCCAATGATCTTGGACTTCCCTTTGTAGCGCCTGAAGTTCAAGAGACCCGCTACCGGCGTTTTATGGGACGGGCGCAAAAAATCAGCGCTCAGAGGTTGAAACAAAAGATCGGCAAGCATCTTGCGGTGATCGTCGATCATGCCGGGCCACACGGCGGTGTTGGGCGTAGCAGCGGCGATGCGCCCGAGATCGACGGCAAAGTTCACATCGCTTCGCGCCGCCCATTACGGCAAGGCGATATTGTCACCGTGAAGATCGAGAGGGCCGGTACCTATGACCTTTACGGAACGGCTGCATAGGGTTAAGACCTCATTAACCATGTTTTAATTCAAGGGCTTGGTCAACTGCTGGGAGGCCAAGTCCATGGATGCGATTTTTTTTGGTTCACGCTGATACCGTTGCGGCGAGGCCGTCCACACCATCATGTAAGATCGTGGGCCCGGTTCGGAAAAAATGTTTCACGGGGAACATTTTTGGAATTATTCTAAGTTCGGCACGGACTCAACGTTCGGCACGGACTCAACGGGACTCGGCAAACGCGGTTCGATTCCTATCGCCATGCGCCCGGCCCCGGCAGCCAAATTTTTTTTGCCGGCCGGGAATAAAATTCCGCTTCGCCCGGTCTAGTTTCCCGAACGGAATATTCTGCTCACGGGAGACTGCTTATGACACGAGACAATTCGCAACAAGCTCCGGACCGCCGCACGGTCCTCAAATGTATGATCTGGGCTGGAACCGGCGTGCTGTGGACGGTCGAAGGTGGCATCCCGAAATCGCAGGGCATAGTCGGCGATGTGCAGGCCGTCGAGGCCACGGGCCTCACCTTCGTCCAAATCAGCGACAGCCATATCGGCTTCAACAAGCCGGCCAATCCCAACGCGATAGGCACGCTCGAAGAGGTGATCGGCAAGATCGGCGCGCTTACCACAAAACCGTCTTTCATGATTCATACCGGCGACATCAGCCATCTCTCAAAACCACAGGAATTTGACGATGCGGAAAGAATCATCAGCGAGGCAAAACTCGACGTGCATTATGTGCCGGGGGAGCATGATTTACTCGACGAAAACGCAAAGTTGTATCGCGAGCGCTATGGCCGGGGCACGGCGGGCGCGGGCTGGTACAGTTTTGATGCCAAGGGCGTGCATTTTATTGGCCTTGTCAATGTCGCCGATTTGAAACCCGGCGGCCTCGGTAATCTCGGCGGCGAGCAGCTCGATTGGCTCGAGAAGGATCTGAGCTATCGTCCGGCCTCGGCTCCCATCGTCGTTTTCGCCCATATCCCGCTTTGGGCCGTTTATCCCGAGTGGGGCTGGGGCACAGAGGACAGCGCCCGCGCGCTCGCCCTTCTCAAACGCTTCGGCTCGGTCACCGTGCTCAATGGCCACATCCATCAGGTGATGCAGAAGGTCGAGGGCAATGTCGCCTTCCATACGGCGATGTCGACGGCGTTCCCGCAGCCCGCTCCGGGAACGGCACCCTCGCCTGGACCAATGAAGGTCGAAGAATCAAAGCTTCGCACGCTCTTGGGCGTCACCAACGTCGCCTTCAAGCGCGGCGAGCACCGCCTCGCCATCATCGACAAGCCGTTGGAGGGCTGACGCCATGACCATATGCAGAGCCGTTGTTTTGAGCCTATTGGCGATGGCGTTCTT
>CAYWHF010000092.1:3788-8170 GCA_964457695.1 uncultured Methylocapsa sp. | reverse complement strand
CCCACCCAAATTGCCCGGATCAACCAGCCGTGTGTTCCGGCGCAAGAGCTTACCCCCATTCGAGCGAAAGCAATTTGCCTTTTTCCACGGTCAGATCGAGGCGGCCATGTTTCAACTCAAGGGCTTTGGCACCAAATAGCTCACGCCGCCAGCCGGTCAGCGCCGGGACATTGGCATGGTCGCTTGCGGCGATGGCCTCAAGATCGTCGATGGTTGCAATCGTTTTTGCTGCGACCCCGTGGCTCTCGCTGACATGGCGCAGGAGCACGCGAAGGAGTTCGACTGTCGCGCCATTGCCGCCGTTCCGGCGCTCACGTTCAAGCTTTGGCAAAGTTTTGGGATCCCGCGCAAGGCCGCGGGTGACCGCCGCCAAAATTCCCGCTCCCGCACGCGAACGCTCCATGCCGCGCGGAAAAGCGCGTAAATTGCCGAGCGACTCGTCGGTTTTCGGCGCGGCAAGCACGAGCTCGATCAGGACGTCATCCTTCAACACGCGCGAACGCGGCACGTCCCGGGCTTGCGCCTCGGCCTCCCTCCAGGCGGCAATCTCCATCAATACGGCGAGGTCGCGCGGCTTGCGGACCCGGTTGCGGAACCGCTCCCAGGCATTTTCCGGATGCTGCTCATAGGTCGCAGGGGAGGTTAAGAGCGCCATCTCGTCGGCGAGCCACCCGTATCGCCCCGTCGCCTCCAGTTTGGCGCGCAAAAATAGGTAGATTTCCCGGAGATAAGTGACGTCGGCGAGAGCATACTCGGCCTGGGCCGGCAACAGCGGACGCCGCGACCAGTCCGTGAAGCGCGAAGATTTGTCGAGGGTTACTTTCGTGACCGTCTTTACGAGCTCGCCATAGGAGACTTGCTCGCCAAAACCGCAAACCATCGCTGCAACCTGGGTGTCGAACAGCGGCGAGGGAATTAGTTTTGCCAGATTCCAAACAATTTCAATATCTTGCCTGGCCGCATGGAAAACCTTGACGGGGCCGGGGTCGGCCATCAGCTCAAAAAAAGGGGTTAGATCCAGCCCTTCGGCAATGGCATCGACGAGCACGGCTTCTTCCGGCGACGCGATCTGAACGAGACACAGGCGCGGCCAAAAGGTGGTTTCCCGCAAAAATTCGGTGTCGACTGTGACAAAAGGATGCTTGGAAAAGCGGCGGCAGACGCCGGCCAGGTCTTCGGTGGTGCCGATGAGGGTCATAAAAGCTCAATAATGCAAAGCTCGGCCATACGCCATAGTCTCTCTGCGGCAGCTGGCCTTCATCCGAGTCGCGTTGCGGGGCCGCCTTGACACGTGCCGCCGCCCATGCGGTTCTCCGCCCGGCTGGGCCTGCACCGCCCTCTTTTGCTCCTCTCCAAGTCTAAAATGCACGCCCCGACATGAATCATCGTTACCGTACAAACACCTGCGGCGATCTCCGCGAAACGCACGCCGGTGAACCGGTCCGGCTTTCCGGCTGGTGCCATCGCATTCGCGACCACGGCGGCGTGCTGTTCATCGACCTGCGCGACCATTACGGAATCACGCAATGCGTGGCGGATCCCGATTCGCCTGCCTTCGCGCAGGCCGAAAAGCTGCGCTCGGAATGGGTCGTGCGGATCGACGGAACCGTTCGCCGCCGCCCCGCAGGCACCGAAAATCCAGAGATGCCGACCGGCCTTGTCGAAGTCTATGTGAACGCAATCGAAGTTTTGGGACCAGCCGCCGAATTGCCGGTCCCGGTTTTTGGCGACCAAAACTATCCCGAAGAGTTGCGTTTGCGTTACCGCTTTTTGGATTTGCGCCGCGAAAAGCTGCACCAGAATATTATGTTGCGCGGAAAGATCGTCGACTCCTTGCGCGCGCGGATGAAGGCGCAGGGATTTTTCGAGTTTCAGACGCCGATACTCACCGCATCGAGCCCTGAAGGCGCGCGCGATTTTCTCGTGCCGTCGCGGTTGCACCCGGGAAAATTTTACGCGCTCCCGCAGGCCCCGCAGCAATTCAAGCAGCTCATCATGGTCGCGGGGTTCGACCGCTATTTTCAGATCGCGCCCTGCTTTCGCGACGAGGACGCAAGAGCCGACCGCAGCCCCGGCGAATTCTATCAGCTCGATGTCGAGATGAGCTTCGTCACACAGGAAGATGTCTTCGCCGCCGTCGAGCCGGTTCTGCGCGGGCTCTTCGAGGAGTTTGGCTCTGGCTGCCCCGTGACCCAAAAATTTCCCCTCATTCCCTATGGGGAGGCGATGTTGAAATATGGTTCCGATAAGCCCGATCTCCGCAATCCACTGATCATCGCCGAAGTCAGTCAAGAATTTTCGCGCAACGACGTGACGTTCAACGCGTTCAAGAATGTCATCAAGACGGGCGGCGTCGTGCGCGCCATTCCGGCGCCCGGCGCGGGCAGCCAGCCGCGTTCCTTTTTCGACAAGCTCAACGATTGGGCAAAGGGGGAGGGTGCGGCGGGGCTTGGCTATATTATCTTTGAAAGCGAAAACGGCGTGCTGACGGGCAAAGGCCCGATCGCCAAATTTCTGCCGGCGAGCGTTCAGGCTGCAATCGCGCAAAGGGCCGGCGTTGGCGCCGGCGCTGCGGTTTTTTTCGCCTGCGACGAGGAGAATAAGGCTTCTAAACTTGCGGGCAGCGCGCGGGTCAGGATCGGCAACGAGCTCGGGCTTTCGAAAAAAGACGTTTTTGAGTTTTGCTGGATCGTCGATTTTCCCATGTACGAGTGGAACGAGGAGGAAAACAAAATCGACTTTTCGCACAATCCTTTTTCGATGCCGAACTACGATCACGGCGCTTTTCTTGCGCTCGATTCTACCGACGCGAAAACGATTCTCGGCATCACGGCCTTTCAATATGACATCGTTTGCAACGGCGTCGAACTTTCTTCCGGAGCGATCAGAAACCACCGGCCCGACATTATGAAAAAAGCTTTTGAGATTGCGGGCTATGGCGAAGAGACGCTGTTGGAAAAATTCGGCGGCATGTACCGCGCCTTCCAATATGGCGCGCCGCCTCATGGCGGGATCGCGCCCGGTCTCGACCGCATTGTCATGCTGCTCGCGGGCGAGGAGAATTTGCGCGAGGTCCAGCTCTTTCCGATGAATCAGCGCGCGGAGGATCTTTTGATGGGCGCGCCCTCCGAGGCCACGCCAAAACAATTGCGCGAGCTGCATATCAGACTCAATTTGCCCGAAACAAAGAGTGGATAAATCAGACAATGCATGTCGTGATGCTTCTCTTTCCCCGCATGACCCAGCTTGATCTTACCGGGCCTTACGACGTGCTGGCGAGGTTTGAGGAATTAACGCTGCATCTTGTCTGGAAAAATCTCGATCCGGTCATTGATTCAGGCGGCTTGCAACTCAATCCAACGGTTACCTTCGCAAATTGCCCGCAGGCCGATATTCTTTTCGTCCCCGGCGGGCCAGGCCAAATCGCGCTCATGGAAGACGCGGAGGTTCTGCCTTTTCTGCGGAATCAGGCCGAGGGCAGCCGTTATGTAACGTCGGTTTGCACGGGATCTCTGGTCCTGGCCGCCGCAGGCTTGCTCACAGGCTACCGCGCCACTTGCCACTGGCTTTCGCTTGATCAGCTCGCGTATTTTGGCGCCGTGCCGGTCAGCGAGCGGGTCGTGATCGACCGCAACCGGTTGACCGGTGCGGGCGTGACGTCGGGAATCGACTTTGCCCTGAGCCTGGCGGCAGCGTTATTCGGTGAGGAGCGCGCCAAACGCGCGCAGCTTGCCTTGGAATATGATCCAAAGCCGCCGTTTGCCGGGGGAACCCCGCAAAACTCCGATCCAGAACTTGTTGCCAGCCTGCGTGCGGCAAACGCGACGTTTCAGAAAGAGCGCGAGGAAGCCGCTCGCCGCGCCGCCGCGGCATTGCAACGTAATTGAGACAGGCGCGTTTTGGACATGATTTGAAGCGAACCAAAAGCGAAATGAAAAAGGAAAAATAGCATGATCGTAACCATATTCCGTTCTCGGCTTCGGCCGGAGCATGTCGCGGAATATGGCCTCATAGCTGCCAAAATGAATGCCCTCGTTCGAACCATGCCAGGCTATGTTTCCCACAAGACCTTTACCGCCGAGGACGGCGAGCGGGTGACCATTGTTGCGTTCGAAACGATGGAGTCGCATCTTGCATGGGCCGAGCATCCGCACCATCGCGAAGCACAGAGGGCCGGGATGGCGCGATTATATTCGGAATATCGCATCGAAGTATGCGAGGTAGCGCGCTCATACGCAGGTCCCCCTTGACGTCTAAGACGCCGTTCGGCGCGACTGGCCAAAAAGTAAATTTTGCGCGTCCCAAGACAGCAAAACGTAACCTCCCACTTTCCATCGATACCTCAGAATCGCATCCTCGACTGGCGCGCAGCGTTCCTTTTG
>CAYWHF010000092.1:1205-3778 GCA_964457695.1 uncultured Methylocapsa sp. | reverse complement strand
ATCGCATCGAAGTGTGCGAGGTCGCGCAGTCATACGCAGGTCCCCCTTGATTTCTGAAACGCCGACCGGCGCGGCTGGCCAGAAAAAGTAAAATTTGCGCATTCCAAGACAGCAAAACGTAACCTCCTACTGGCATGTTTCCATCGATACCTCAGAATCGCATCCTCGACTGGCGCGCAGCGTTCCTTTTGTCTTGCTGACGCCGGGACCAGGGCAGGGCTCGATGCCACGGGTCGAACGATGGAGACACAGGAGCAAAATCGCCGGAATGACATGCGCCGCCGCGTTCTCAAAAACGCGCGCATTGTCTTCAAAAATCGCGCGGTTACTATCGATTGCGTGGTCCGCAATATGCCGGACCGGGGTGTCTGCCTCAAAGTCGAAAGTCCCATGGGAATTCCGGACTCGTTTGATCTTGCGCTTGAGCCGCCATCGGTCCGCAATTGCCGCGCGGTCTGGCGGAAAGCCACGGAGATCGGTGTTGAGTTCGCTTAGACGATTAATCCGGCCCCGAATCAATCCGCCACTGACCGAAAAGTGAACCCTGCGTTTGCCATTGGCGCGTCCGCACAATGCCGCTCGCCACGCATTGCATGGATGGGAACCGTATAACCACGTTTCCGAATCGTGGCTTGGTGGGCGGGGCGCCCGCAGCTATCCGGCCAACAAGTTAAAAATCGCGCATTTCGTAACAGCAAAACGCAACGACCATTCCGGCATATCTTGGCTAAGACCGGTTGACGAGGCGGAGATGACTGATCAGGTGAGCGTGCAGACCGCTGCGAGAGAGCCCTTCGGTTCCCTGCAGGAAGCTTACTTGGCAAACGGAGCGGCTGCCGTTTCGCCCCGCCTGTGGCAATCTTTCGAGATTGATTCGCTGCGCCGGTGCTGGCACGCCGCGGCCGGCCGGCAAAAGAGCCTGCCGCCCTTCGACGCGCTGGCGTTCGCAAGCCCCGGCGGTCTCGCAGAGAACGTCGCGCTGCTGCAGGCCGATGCCGGCGGCGAACTGAAGATATTGACGGCGGGCCGCGCTTTTGAGGCCTCGATTGGCCGTCCGGCGCGTGACCTGAAAGTCGCCGACCTTGCGATCGACCGGGCGCGCGCCTTGCGGGAGCTTCACGAACAAGCGATGTCGGAAGCACGGCCAGTGCAAACCGTGGTCTATGGTGTCGTCGACGGCTTGGTCTGCGTTTACGACCTCGTTGCCGTCCCGCTTTCGAGCCGGCAGGAGCTTTCCCTATGTATTGTCTACATCGAGGAACGCGAACGCAATTTTAGCCTTGTCGAGGCCATGTTCCAGGCGACGAAGGACGGGCTTTTGGCATTGGCCGTGATTCGCAATTCAGCGGGCGAAGCTAGCGATTTCCAAATCGCCGCGTTGAATGAAGGCGCCGCCTTTGTGATGCAGGGAACCGCCGAAAATCTTCGTGGCAGGCGTCTCTCGGAAGTCTGCGCGGAAATTCAGGCGACCGCGATCCTGCCGCGGTTGGTCTCGGAATTCAATCGCGGCGGTGCCGCCCAGTTCGAAATCGTGTGCCCGCTGGACGACCAAAAGCACCTCAGAATCGGGGTCGTGACGATGGGCGACCTTCTTGCGGTGACGCTGACCGACATCAGCACCATCAAAAACCAGGAAAATTCCTTCCGGTTGCTGTTCGATGCGAACCCCGTCCCGATGTGGGTGCATAAGGCCGGAGACTTGAAGTTCCTCGCGGTCAACGGCGCCGCACTCATGCAATACGGCATTAGCGAAGAAGTTTTCCTTTCGATGAACCTCCTCGACACCGTGCAGCCCAACCACCACGGTGCCATCAAGGAGGCTATTCGCAACAACGTGAACCCGAACGGCGACCATGGCCGGTTGATGCGGCAGGTCAAGGCCGATGGGACCTTCATCGATGTTCTGATCTCTTGGCGCCCAATTCTATTTCAAGGCATGCCGGCGCAACTCGCGGCGGCAATCGATGTAACGGAAAAGCGCCGGGCGGAAGCAAAAATCGCCCATATGGCGCGGCATGATGCCCTGACCGGTCTGCCAAACAGGGTGCTGTTTCACGAGCGCCTCGATGAAGCCCTGGCGCGCGT
Source organism: uncultured Methylocapsa sp. (assembly GCA_964457695.1). Lineage (GTDB taxonomy): Bacteria > Pseudomonadota > Alphaproteobacteria > Rhizobiales > Beijerinckiaceae > Methylocapsa. The sequence continues at coordinate 1,693 of CAYWHF010000092.1, read as the reverse complement.
GCGGCGGGACAGAGAGAACCTCGCGATCCTCTATCTCGACCTCGACGGCTTCAAGCAGGTCAACGATGCCTTGGGACACCCGGCCGGAGACAAGCTCTTGACGGCGATAGCGGGCAGGCTGAGTGATTGCGTGCGCGATGGCGATGTCGTCGCCCGCTTTGGCGGCGACGAATTTGCGGTTTTGCAAATGGCCATTTCGGGACCGCAGGAATCAACCGCGCTGGCCGGCCGTATTATCGAGGCCTTGAGCGAACCGAGCGAAATCGACGGACACCAAAACGTGACGGGGGCCAGCATCGGCATCGCGCTCGCGCCGGCCGATGGCGCAACATCCGAAGAGCTTTTAAAGAACGCCGACATCGCACTCTACCGGGCCAAAGACGACGGACGAAACAAGTTCTGCTTTTTCGAGCCCAGCATGGATATCAGGCTTCGCCCCCGGCACGGCCTGGGACGCGATTTGCCCAATGCCCTTGGCTGCAACCAAA
>CAYWHF010000092.1:0-1195 GCA_964457695.1 uncultured Methylocapsa sp. | reverse complement strand
GAGCCTTCCTGGTTTGCCAGTGCTGTGATTCGGGCGCAATGGGCTTGCGTGCAACGAATTCGAGCTTTTCTACCAGCCTCTCGTGGTCCTGGAGACCGGCGCTATCTCAGGTTTCGAGGCGTTGCTTCGCTGGCGAAGCCCTGAGCGCGGGATGGTGCCGCCAGCGAGTTTTATTCCTCTTGCCGAGGATACCGGCGTCATCGTGCCGCTTGGCGAATGGGTGTTGCGGCAGGCCTGCGCCGAGGCAACAAAGTGGCCGAATAATTTGAAGGTCGCGGTCAATCTTTCGCCGGTCCAATTCAAGACCAGCAGTTTGCCTCGGCTGATTTCAGAGACGCTCAAAAGTACAGGGCTTGCCGCGGAGCGCCTCGAACTCGAGGTCACGGAATCCGTTTTACTGGCGGAAAGCAAGATAAACCTCGCGACCTTGCGCGAATTGCGGGCGCTCGGCGTCGGCATTTCCATAGACGATTTTGGCACCGGTTACTCGTGTATGAGCTATTTGCGCTCATTTCCGTTCGACAAAATCAAGATCGACCGGTCGTTTATCGAAGAGCTGGGGACGAATGGCGAGTGCCTGGCGATTGTCCAGGCGATTACCAAGCTCGGTTTGAACCTCGGGGTTGCAACGACAGCCGAGGGGGTGGAGACGGAGGCGCAACGCGCGTTGCTGCACAAGGAGGGTTGCAAGGAAATGCAAGGCTATTTGTTCAGCAGGCCAATTCCAGCGAATGAGATCGCAGGCTTGCTAAGTTCTCAACCCTCTGGCTGGCAGGCAAAGGAATGTAGTCTGGTTGGGTAATTCGCAGCTCCGGGAAAAGGGGGAAATCGCGAGGGCGCGGCGCGTGTCGCCATGGGATTTCAAGGCGGCGACATCGTCGCAGGAAGGCCAGCCGTCCTATTCATGGCGGGTTCAGGCCGGTTGTTCGATAGTGAAGTGTGCAAACCGCCGGGATATATGGTTCTGACGGCCAGGCGCTGCAAAAGTCCAAGAAAATTTCTACTACCAACTGGGCCGCGCCGCGCCTCACAGAAAAGCAGATCCTCTACGCGGCCGATGATGCCCAGGTGGCGCTGCGCGTGTTCCGCCACTGGATCGCCGCAGGCAATGTGCTGCCGCCGATCCGTCCGCCCAAACCGCCGAAGCCGAAACGCGTGCAAAACAGCGCGCCGCGTCCTGTCGCGCCCGTGCTCC
>CAYWHF010000091.1:0-8180 GCA_964457695.1 uncultured Methylocapsa sp. | reverse complement strand
CCAGAACGGTGCGTTCGGCAATTGCTTCAGCCACAGACCGGCGGCCCTCGGCGTAAAGCATCTCCTGCTCTTCCGCGAGCCACGCGGTGCCCTGCTGGAGAAGCAGGGCCGCGTCACCCTTGTCGAGCTGCAATCCGCAAGTCGAGCCCGGGTCAAAATCCTTTAACCGGAATCCCTCGCCATTGGTGACGCGGAACGGATCGACATATTTTTCGAACAGATCGAGAATCTCTTTTCTTGCCAAGACGCAGCCTCCGCTTTGTGCGAGCCCAGGGTAACACCCGCGCATTGCGCCGGCCAGACCTGCACCCTGCCCACGCCAATTATGACGTTCGCTCAGCTTGCATAGAGGAATTTCGGTCGCCAGCCGGCGGATCCTTCTGGGAGAAGATCAAAGAGGTGCCAGACAGCACAAAAATCGTCTCCCGGCGAGAAGGACGCATCCGCCACCCGCAGGATCTTGCCGCCATTTCGTTTGAAAACGGAAACGCCCGGCATCGGGCGCCCGTCCTTCTGGTAGCCCATATCGTCCGCGAATGCCGTGCCCTGGGTCGAGACCATGGGGAACTTCCAGCCGCGGCCAGCGGCAAAACTTTGCTGCCGCTCGGGCGCGTCCGGCGATACCACGGCGAAGCCCGCGCGATCGCGCAAATGATCGAAAACGCCATTGAACCCGTCCGCCCACATCGTGCAATGGGCGCAAGAGGTGCCCATATTGTGGATGACGAAAAGCGTGTCCTTCCCGCCGAACAAATCGGACAGCAGCACCTTGCCCTCCGGCGCCGCGAATTCATAGTCCCGAATTTCTTCGGGCTCGACCGACGCTTGAGCCCTTCGCATTTTCTCGCGAATAGCGGCGATTTGGCTGCGGTATTCGGCCAGTCTCCCGGCGGTCTCCTTGTAATTCATCGCTGATCCTCGCCTTTTCCGTATCAACTGCGGTATTCGTCGCGAAGGCGCACCCATGCCATGGGAAACGATTGCCCAGCCTCGTCGCGCCCCTTGGGCACGAGGTCGAGGTAGTGATAGGCGGTGTTCAGCATGTCGAGACCCCGCGCATAGCAGGAATAGGTGTGAAAGACCTCACCTTCCGGGCTCTTGAAGAACACGCTGATCCCCGGCAGCTCCTGCATGTTCATCTTGTTTGCCGCGTAATTGTAAATGGCGCTGCCGCTGGCAATAGTTTCCGGCGTGAACGAGACGCCGAAGTCGAAATTGAAATCGCCGCCTGAGGACGACAGCCACTTAAAGGTCCACCCGAGACGCGCCGCGAAGGCGCTTAGCTTCGCCAAATGCGCACGCGAGACAGCGGCAAATGTCACGTCACGCTGATTGAGATGTTGTACGATGCCGTTAAAATTGTCGGCCCAAAAGGAGCAGCTTTTGCAGCCGGCCTCCCAATCCGGACCGAACATAAAGTGATAGACGATGAGCTGACTGCGGCCATCGAAAAGCTCGCTCAAGGTCTGCTTCCCTTCGAAGCCGTCGAAGAGATAGTTTTTGGTCACGCGCACCCAAGGTAGGTCGCGGCGCGCTTGACTGAGTTCGTCGCGCAGCCTCGTAAATTCCTTTTCCTTGGAGAGAAGCTGTTTTCGTGCCTTGACCCACGCGTCTGGCGTTACCACTTGATGGGCGGCCATGGTGATCTCTCCTTTCGTGGCTTTTTGGCTTGCTTGGGGCGGCGTCCCCCAGTCAATTGCGCCCGCTTGGCTCGACCGGGTTTGCCTGCCTTTGCGGAATTCTCCCGCGCGATCTCATCCAACGAGACGGCCAGCAGATCGAATTGAGCTTGCCAGTACCTGCTGTAGCGATTGAGCCACACGGCCGCGCCGTAAATCGGCCCCGCATCGAGGCGGCAGCGGCTGATGCGGCCTGTGCGCGTCTGAGTCACCAATCCGGCGCGGACCAGAACCTGGATATGGCGAGAGATCGCTTGCAACGAAATAGAAAAATACGCGGCGACTTCCGAGACGAGCAGATCGTGCCCGTCGAGCCGGTCGAGGATTTCGCGCCGCACCGGGTCCGAGAGCGCGGCAAACACCAAGTTCAATTCCTGCGATTCGTCATCGGCAGCAACCGTCTCGCCGACGAGACGCAGATGCGCGGGATTGCCCATGCGACGGGAACCAAAACTCAACAAATATGTTGACCGTCAATCATATTGTTGAGTATTTGTCAAGAGACGGGCTCTGATCTCGATCCCGCGTCACGCTGGGCAAAACGACACCGCAGGGACGTGAACGGAGTTGAAGCTGCAAAGGAGATCAAAAATGAAAAAGGTTCTGATGGCTTCGGTGATTCTAGCTCTACTGTTTTCGATCCCAGCGAGCGCGCAAAATGCCGAGAAAACGAAGAAACTCGAGCCGTTGCCCCGAGATTTGGAAATTCAACTCGCACTCAGCGCGCTGCCGCCGCACCTCAGAGACAACGCCACGGTATACGTTCTAAACCCTGACAAGGGCTTTGAAGTTGTCCGCAAAGGTACGAATGGATTCCGCGCCCTTGTTGCTCGAACCGGCAGTGATACCTTCAGGGGGACTTGGCCCTTGAAGGAGTATCGCGACGATATGCTCCAGCCGATTTCCTTCGATGAAGCGGGCGCCAAGGCAATTATGCCTGTCTTCTTTGATGCTGCTGAGATGCAGGCTAAGGGTGTTCCATCTCAAGAACTAAAGAAGATCATCCAGGAGCGCTACAAGACACAATACTACAAAGCGCCGGAGCGAGCGGGGGTCTCATACATGATGTCTCCGATTCTCAGGACTTATGTGAATCCGGATCAAATCGAGGACGTAGCTACCACTAACATTCCTCACGTGATGCATTACGCCCCCGATGTGTCTAATCCAGATGTAGGTGCGGCATTCCCAGAGGGCGAACAAGTAGCTCACTACATGCAGCATGGGCGCTGGAAGGAAACTCCCGATCCATTTGTCATCCAGCCGGGTCCCCACGGTTTCTTCATCCAGTTTCTAGGCGTAACGGAAAGAGATGCCATTAACAAAGAGTATGCCGGCATGCTTGCGCGGCTTTGCAAGATCAAAGAGGTGTGGTGTTTGCCACGCTGAAAGGCAAGAACGCCGCTGGTTTCCGATGAGTTTCAACTGCGATGCCAGTCTTATGGAGTAGGTTCCGATGATACTTCTCACAGGAGCGACTGGCGCAGCGGGTTCATTCATCGCGAATGAGTTCGTGGAACAACGAGTGCCCGTTCGAATCCTCGCCCGGGAGAAGGCGAAGGCCAAGCGGCTCGAAAATGTCGCGACCATCGAAATTGTCGAAGGCGATATGTCGAACCGCGGCAGCTTGGCACCGGTACTAGACGGTGTCGACCGGGTCCTAATGATCTCGGGTCCCGGCCCCGGCATGGAGGAAACGCAATGCACGTTCATCGACGCCTGCAAAGCCGCGGGAGTCCGTCACGTGATCAAGTTCTCCGGGCTGGATGCTCGGCCCGAGACCACCTTCCTCTTTGGTATTATGCATAAGAGGATCGAGGAATACCTGGAGAAATCGGGCCTTGTATGGACCATCTTCCGCCCGACTGGCTTCATGCAGGAATATCTACGCGAGATGCCGGCGCTCTCTACCTTGCGCTCGGCGATGCCAGGCCCAACCCAGTCGATCTACTCGACGTTGGAAAGGTCGGCCTTCTGCTCCTGCGGGACGGCGGCCACGAAGGGGAGCGGCTGGCGTTGACCGGTCCCGAGTTGCTATCGATGGCGGAAATCGCGGACCGCATTTCACAAGCAACAGGGACAAAGGTGCGTCACGTGCGGGTGACCCCAGAACAGCGCCGACAGGCCATGATCACTCACGACGTTCCCGTGAAAATTTCGGATGCCCTTATCGCGCTGGATCACAAGCGGGTGAAAGGTGGACCTGAGTCCCAAGTGGACCTTTCGACTCACCGGCTGTTCAACATCAGACCGACGACGTTCCTAGAGTTCGCGCAAAGAAATGCAGGGGCATTCAAGACGCGGAGCAATTCGGCGGACCCTCGGCGGAAACCTGAGTGATACTAAAGGACAAGGTCGCGGTGATCTACGGCGCCGGTGGTGCGATCGGCGGCGCCGTCGCACGTGCGTTCGCGCGCGAGGGGGCCAAGCTTTTTCTCACCGGGCACAAGCTCGCACCGCTCGAAATCGTTGCCAAAGAGGTCGTTTCAGCAGGCGGATCAGCCGAGGCGGCGCAGGTCGACGCTCTCGACGAGCAGGCTATCGACAAGCATTTACAGTCAGTGATCGATAAGTCTGACAGGGTCGATATTTCGTTCAACGCGGTCGGGATACCCGATACGAAGATTTTGGGCGCCCCGCTGACCGAGCTGGATCTCGAGCAGTTCTCTTTGCCGATCATGGCATACGCTACCTCCTACTTCTTGACGGCACGCTTGGCTGCCCGCCGGATGGTCGCGAATAAATCTGGGGTGATCATGACCGTCACCGCCCTTCACTCGCGGACGGGCATCCCTTTGGTCGGAGGCTATGGGCCAGCGCAAGCGGCCAAGGAGGCCCTCACGCGAAACCTATCAGCCGAGCTCGCATCTCATGGCATTCGCGTGGTCGGTCTGCGGCCACAGGCTATGCCAGAGACACGTACGATCAAGGATGCCTTCGAGCCTCGCGCCAAGGCATCGGGTATGACCTGGGAACAATGGCAGAAGATGCTCGCAAGCAGGACCCACCCGCGACGGCTCATGACGCTCGCGGAGATGGCTGACGTGGCGGTCTTCATGGCTTCCGATAAGGCAAACGGGATGACTGGAACTACCGTCAATTTGACCATGGGCAGCCTGGATGACTAGCGTATATTGATATCCCCAACCCAGCGATCGGATATCGCAGCGTGCTCCCTGTCATTGGCCCCAACTCGGTTAACCAGTATGACGTTTCAATCGCCTTGAAGCCAAGCGCGGCATCTGTCATATAGGAAACGACAGACGCCAATTTTGAGACTTGATAAGAGGGTTCAATGGCGGTTTCCAAGAAAGCCCAAGATCCTCCGAGCGCGGTGGTCTTGGTCCGAGAAGACGACTTAAAGCATCGCGCCTTACTGCAGGAGCAGGTGGCGGACCTCCTCGGTGGCACTCGGGTCATCAGGCGAAAACTCAGCGGACCGCTCGATGCTCACGAGTTGCTTGTTAAAGGCCTGCCGGGAAAAGCTTTGAACGCCCTAATAGACAAGCTCGCGATCCAGAAGTCTGGCGCCTTGGAAAGGGCTCTCGGGATGAGCCTGCGCACTGTCCAGCGTCACAAGGACGCGCCTTCGAAACCATTGAGTCAAGAACAAAGCGGGCGAATCTGGAAATTCGCCGAGATCCTAGCCAAGGCAACCGCAGTGCTGGGCTCCCAGGAAGAGGCGGAGAAATGGCTAGACAGCCCAGCTATTGGGCTCAATCAGCGGCGCCCTATCGATCTTTTGGGGACGCCTGCAGGCATTGAGTTGGTCGAAGATTTTTTGGAACGCCTTGAATATGGCGTTTACGCGTGACGCCGCTTCCTGCTGCACTCGGCGGCAACGAGCTCGTGGGTTGGCGCCTGGACCAGTCGACGCTTGCTACAGCCTGGGACAGAGGAGAAGGTGCTTACAGGGCGGGCGGGCGCTGGAATTCCAAGGGCGTGCGCGCAGTCTACTGTTCGATCGACCCTGCGACAGCCATCCTTGAAGTTGCAGTACACAAGGGCTTTAAAGCGCTCGACACGGTTGCGCATGTCCTCACAGCTCTCACTATAATCGCCACCTCGAGAGTTCACGTTGTAGATAGCGTTCCAAATCCAAACTGGCTGCGCCCGGGGATTCCTAGCGCCGGGCAGCAGGCTTTTGGCGACGCATTGCTCGCCCAGCATATGTTCCTTTTAATCCCGAGTGCAGTATCAACCCATAGCTGGAATCTGATCTTCGTTTCTGGCATTGCCGCTAAGGCCTACGCCATGAGATTCCAAGAGCCGTTTGCGCTCGACACCAGGCTTCATCCACCGGGGAGGTCCTGAAGTTGACGTCGGACCGTCGTTTGTGAGAGCGATGTTCTCGTCGCTTGTTTTCAGACTCAGCTATGCTCAAAGAAAATGTTCGCCGCGAGCAACGATCATGGTCAATGCCGCAAACGTCAGCTCAATACGGAGATTTTCGTCCACCAAGCGGGATGCGCGCGCAAGATCGCTTTGCGTGCACGTGCAGCGGAGCGGCAGTCGGGGAAAATGGCGAAACACGTGGCACCCGAGCCTGACATGCGGGCAAGCCGGCAGCCCGGTGCCGCGGAAAGGACCGCAAGCACGTCGCTGATGATCGGGGCCAGCAAGCAGGCTGCGGCCTGCAAATCGTTGCGAGCTTTGCGTAAGGCCGCAATCAAAGCGCCGGTCGCGGCAAAGGTTAGGTTCAATCAATATAGCTGCAATCTATCATATTAGATCGTTTATTCGAAGACTAACGGGCGGATGTCCATCTTGCAGTTGTGTTATTTAGTCGGCCAGAGCGAAAAATCGCCTCAACCCAAAACACAGGTTTTCGCCCACCAAGCGGGATGTGCGCGCAAGATCGCTTTGCGTGCACGTGCAGCGGAGCGGCAGTCGGGGAAAATGGCGAAACACGTGGCACCCGAGCCTGACATGCGGGCAAGCCGGCAGCCCGGTGCCGCGGAAAGAATCGCAAGCACATCGCCGATCACCGGAGCGAGGATGCAGGCTGTGGCCTCCAAATCATTGCGGGCTTTGCGCAAGGCGGCAATCAAAGCGCCGGCCTGCATTTCCGAATGAAACTCGGGATGCGAACCAAAGCCCGCCGCAGTGCCAGGCGCAATGTTCATTCGCGCGAAAACACGTTTTGTTTCAACAGGCACGCCCGGATTGACCAGAAGGGCAACAATTGGCGGCAGGGCAAGCAAGGGACCCAACTCATCCCCAATGCCGCGCATCATGCGCGCGCGGCGAGCAAGACAAACGAGGACATCGGCGCTGGTAGCCTTTGCCGCTTCCGTGATCCGTTCATCATCAATCGTAAATTTGTTTGCACGCGCGATGAGCCGCAGCGCCGCCGCCGCATCCGACGATCCGCCGCCAATTCCGGCCGCCACCGGCAGCCGCTTGACGAGGTGGAAAGCGCCGAGCGTGGCGCCGGGATAAAGCTCGCTAAAAAGCCGCGCTGCACGCAATATGAGATTATCTTCGACTTTTCCGCAGGCACTAGCGCCGGGACCTTCGACTGAAAGACTGAGCGGCTCGCCCGGTGCCAAGGTGACAGTGTCACCGGCTCGGGAGCACGCGACGAGACTTTCAAGCGTGTGCCATCCGTCAGCACGCCGGCCAGCAATATGCAGGGTCAGATTGATTTTTGCAGGTGCGCGTTCGGTAAGATGCTGAGGCAAAATGGGCGCATTGGAATTGACAGGGGAACAGAGCCTCGAGGAGGGCACTGGGAAGCCTTGAGCCTCCAATTATCACTGTGCCGGGGGCGTTTCCACAGCGCACAACGCTGCGTGCTCATCTGCCCGCAGGCCGCTCAAAGTGTCAGCCGCCGTTCTTCTTCGCTTCCGCTTGCGCCGCGGCAGGGCTTGTCTCGTCATCGAGGCCGTGCTCAATCTTGTGCAGGATTTTATCCTTGTCCTCGGGCTCGGGACCGAGGTCGCGCGCATGATTCCATTGGAAATGAGCTTCGAGCTTGCGTTCTGCCCGCCAATAGGCATCGCCGAGGTGGTCGTTGATTACGGGATCTGACGGTTTGAGGTCGATTGCGCGTTCGAGTTGCTTGACCGCTTCGTCGATGCGCCCGAGCTTGTAATTTGCCCAGCCGAGGCTATCGACGATGTATCCGTCCGTCGGGCGCAGTTCAACCGCGCGCTGCAGCATATTGAAGGCCTCGTCAAGGTTCATTCCCTGGTCGACCCAGCTATAGCCAAGATAGTTCAGGACCAATGGTTGGTTGGGTAACAGTCCGAGCTCCTTCGTGAGGTCTGCCTGCTCTTTGTGCCATTTCTTTCTTGTTTCTTGGTCTTTTGTGTTCGTTTTGCGCTCGATTTGTTTTTCAACCTGAAGATTATTTTTTTCGTGGTTTTTGTTTTTGTTTGTTTGTTTTGTTTTGTGTTGTTTGCTTTTTTTTTGTTGTTTCATTTTGTATTGGACTATTCTTCTTTCTTCTTCTTCTTTCTCCTTCTTCTTTCTTCTTCTTTCTTCTTCTCCTTCTTC
>CAYWHF010000090.1:0-8211 GCA_964457695.1 uncultured Methylocapsa sp. | reverse complement strand
CTGACGAACTCCGGCAAGAGTGGGTAAAAATCCATGTTGGAAGAATCGTGGACCAATGTCACATTCACATGCGTATAAGGCCCGATGAGCTTTTCAATTTTCAATGCAGCGCTGATCGCCGAGAACCCGCCGCCAATGATGACGATCTCAGCTGCCTTGTCTTGAGCTTCCGGAGCACGCCAATGCCCAGCCGCGTTGAAAAGGAAAGACAACATGACGCCGTAGAACAATATATGCGACATGTAACTCTCTGGAAGCAACGAGGCGAAAAAGAAAAACGCCGCCAGGATAAACAACGACAATGGCCGCAATAAAATGCCGGCGAGAATCAATACTCCAGCAGCCACCTCGACCAAGGTCATCAGCAGCGTGAAGGTTTCGGGCGCACTCGACAGGATAGGAAGGTCGTAGGTCGTTATAATGCCGAATAACAGATTGGGTTGCAGAACTTTGTACCAGACGCCCAGATAGAGGATCGTCGTGCCCGCCAAGATGCGCATGATCGCCTGCGCGCGCTGGCGCGGCTGAGACGCCAGCCAGGATTGCACGCCGAGGAACATGGGCGCCGTAGGCAAGGGAAGATAATATCTTCCGGGGCCTTGCATAACGAGGTAAATGCAGACGCCGATCACGGCGCCGCCATAAGCGAGGATGGCCGCACCGAACAGCCAAGCGCCGAGTAATGCCAACATGATCAGCAATGCAGCGAAGATCCGCACATAAATGCCAATCAAAATGGCCAAGCCAATTACGACCTCCGCCCAGCGCAGCCAAGCCCATTCCAAACCCAAATCCCGCAACGCGAGATCCGGCGCAAACAATGTGGGTGAGCTGAAACGCTCTACGCCAAAACGCGGCTCCAGGCCGAAAGCCGAAGAGAGTAGCATCCATGCGATGCAATAGCGCAGGATCTGCGGAACATGATCTCCGTAAGATCCAAGACGCGCCTGTAAATCGGGGAACAATTCACGTGCACCGGTAAACCCGAGGCGCACCCACCCCACAATGAAAAGCAAAAACAACGACGTCATGGTCACGTTGCGCACGGACCAATGGGTGAAAATCGCCGGTTTTGGCCTAGAATTCCATTCGACAATCTGCTCCGGCGTCAAGATCCACTGCTCGTGGGCCGAAGCCACATTGGCAATGAAAAGAAGTGCGGCAAGAGCGAGAACAGGCGCGACGACTGCAGAAGATCTGCGCCAACCCGACACAATTCGATCATGCAGCAGATATTTGAAGAATTGGAGCAATTTGCGTTCGCCGCGAATTTTCCCGAATAGAATGACCGGCTTGGAATTTAGCAACACGAAACGATCGCGGCGTCGACAAGCCGGCCCGCCTAAGCGGCCCGCGTCGGTTTGTGCCGGCATTCAATTCTCCCTGCGGCCGTTGTGCCGGCTTGGCTTTGCCGCCCCATTTTGGCGTCCCGGCGGGGATCCGGATTGGGTCCCGGGATGTCTTTCGACCGCGAGCCCGCACCCCTCGAGACGCCCGATGTCTTTCGAGCCGGTACTCGTTGCGCATCTTTTTCAGGCACTCTGAACGGCTTTGTCAAGTTCATGCTTTTTGCTTTACGTCCTCGACACTCTTATACCAGCCGCCGTAAACATTGACTCGTCATCGCGAGGAGCGCAGCGACGAAGCGATCCAGGAAGCGCGCTGTGACCCCTGGATGGCGTCGCTTCGCTCGCCATGACGGCCAATCCCAACAGGTCATGATTTATGGCGGTTGGTATTGGGTGTACCAAAATGCGCAAGCTCGTAGGATAGTGGATGCAAAGGATCAAGACACAGGAAATGAAGCGGCAAGGAAATTCAGGATCGAGACTTCCATAATGCGCCGCCGCTGCTCAACGGGAGCGAAGTGGGACGGTGACTGAAAGCGGCCCGCCTGCGGCTGCAGAGGGAGCAGCCGGGAAGGGGTTCGCACGCCTGACCCATTCGAGCGCCCACTGATCTAGAGTTGACGAGCCAGAGCTTGCGGCAAGACGCGCTCCTAACAGTGCGCCGCTTCTCGCCAAGCTGAAGGCGATCTTAGCGACTCCCTTTGCCTCAATGCCTGCCGGTTTATAGCGAACCAGATGCGCGCGAACCTCTGCGCCCCAGGAAGCATCGGCCGCCGCAGTGCCGGCCGTGCCCCGTCTTTCGATCGCGGAAGACGCGCCGCCACGTGCGGCTTGCGGATGTTTTGGCGCGCTCGTGTGCGGAGCGGGCGGCTCATGCTTTTGCGTCGCTGCGGGCTGCGAAATTTCCTTCTTCTTCGGCTTTATTTTGTGCTGTGGCGGCGGCACCAGGACCGCTGCGGGTTTTTGCGCGGGAGGCAGTTCGGGCACCGCCACGGCTTCGCGGCTCTCGGCCTTTGGCGGCGCGGCCTCAATCATCTTCGGCTCTTCGACGGCGTCGCGCGGAACTTCCAGGGCCGGCGCGTTGTCCAGCGCGGGCAGATCGATCAAGACAGCCACGGGAGGGGCTCCGGCCGCGCTGAGGTCGCGTTTATGCGCGAGCAACAATAAAAATCCAGCATGTGCAGCGATGACAATCATCGCGGAAACGAGCCAGCGACTGGTCGCCGCATCTTCCCCGGCCGTGAAATCCAGTTTGGAGGCCGCATTCATGGTTTGGTATCAGGTGTCATCGCGGTTGCCGATCCGCCGCCGCCGCGACCGGAACCCTCTTCCAAACCAACAAGCCCAATCTTCAAATAGCCCGCCGCGCGCAGAAGGTTCATCACCTCCATAACCTCGCCATAAGGGACAATCTGGTCCGCGCGAATGAAGATTCGTTCTTCCTTGTCGCCTTGCGTTTGCAGAGCGAGGGCAACTGCTAGTCCACTCCTTTCGATGGGCGTATCGCCGAGCGCCAAAGAGAGGTCCGGCTTTACAGTCAGGAACAGAGGATTGTCCGGGCGCGGCGCGGGCTGGGCGGTGGACGCCGGCAGGTCCACATTGACGTCGACAGTCGAAAGCGGCGCGGCCACCATGAACACGATCAAAAGAACCAGCATGACATCGATGAACGGCGTCACGTTGATTTCGTGGGTTGCCTCCGGGGCGTCTTCTTCGGCCGATAAGCGGATCGCCATAGAGCTTACTCCGCCGGTTGGCGCAAGGGAAGGATGGGCGCGTTTTTCTCGTTTCGAACGGCGGCCTCCCGGTCGAGATCGCGGGACAAATGGCGAAGCACCTCGGCCGCGGCATCGCCGAGCAGGGCGCGGTAGCTTGAAATGGAGCGGGCGAAGGAGTTGTACATCACGACGGCAGGGATTGCCGCGACAAGCCCCATTGCGGTCGCAAGCAGGGCTTCGGCAATGCCCGGCGCAACGACCGCCAGATTGGTCGTATTGGTCCTCGAAATGCCAATAAAGCTGTCCATGATTCCCCAGACCGTCCCAAACAAGCCAACGAACACCGCCGTCGCTCCAATCGTGGCCAAGACCCCCGTCCCCCTTGCGATTTTCCGGCCCGCCTCGGCTTCTATCCGGGAAATCAAAGCAGCCGCGCGATCTTTCACCCCTTCGGCCGCAAGGCCCTTGGACCGGTTGGCTTCTTCGGCGGCTGCCGCGGTAATGCGCAGGATGGGCGACGGTATGTCTGTAAGCTTCCTTTCGGCCGCGTGCAGACTTGCCGCCGATGCGAGCACCTCAAGGCCGCGCCGGGCCAGTTTCCTTGCATTCCAGAGTTCTATGGTTTTCGCGAGCCAAACGGTCCATGTCGCAAGGGATGCGAAAGCGAGCGCCACCATGACGGCCTGCACGATGGGCACGGCGCTCAAAAACATTCCCCAAGAGGACAAGTCGCGCGGCAATGCCGACGGCGGCAAAGCGCCGGAAACGCGCAAATCGGCGTTTGATTCTCTCTTCGCCGGCAGGACTGGTGTGGCAGGCGCACTTTCGGCGGCCGGTGCAGCCTGTGGCGATGGCAACCCCGGAACATTTGCAGCTGATGTCGGTCCCGCGGCGGGCGCCGCGAACGGGGCAGGGGAAGCGGGTTGGGCGCTGACGGGGGCAGCACAAAGTATGAAACACAACACCAAAGCCGTCAGAACGGCTTCAAGCCGCATCCATGCCGCGCACAAGCCGGCAAGAAAATAAATTTTCGCGGCCATCATTGCGCGGCTCCCCCTAGGGAAGAATAACCAGCATTATAACAGGAGAGCGCAATATCAGTGCCAAATCGCGAGGTAAAGCGGGGTCTGCGCGGCAACGGCCGGGACTCGGCCGCGGGATATTTTGGATGCTCCAAACCCGAGGAATTGCGGTTCGGTGCAGCAATCTGCACCAGGAGCCAAGACCAGCCAATCAAACGAGTTGGAACTGGTTCAAGCTAATGAGCTTGCGGCCGCTTGCGGTTTCGATGGCGGCCGTGAATTCGGCCACGAATCTATTCTTACTAAATTTCTCCGCTTGAACCCTAATCGCGCAGCGGATCAAACTGCAATTGCGCGAAGTCGTAACCGGCCTTTATGGTTTGGCAAGTCCAGATTCGCTAGAATTGATGAAAGCGGCAGGCCGTTCTCTCGTGTGATGTCCCCCCCCCGCCACAGGGTGGCGGCGCCGGTCACATTCCTTTATGGTCGACGTTTACGTAGGGACGGCGTCCGGAGGGGCAATGAGCACGATTTATGAGTTTTCGGCCAAGACTCTGGATGGACAGGAAACGCGGTTCTCGGATTACCTCGGAAAGGTGCTTTTGGTGGTCAACACAGCAAGCAACTGTGGATTTACGCCGCAGTATGGAGGACTGGAGGCGCTTTACCGTAAATATCATAGCCATAGCTTTACGGTCCTTGGCTTTCCTTGCAATCAGTTTGGTGCCGAGGAGCCTGGCGACGCGCCGGAAATCGCACAATTTTGTCGCCGGAATTACGATGTGACGTTTCCTGTGTTCGAAAAGATCGATGTGAATGGCGCCGGAGCGCATCCGCTTTACCGGTTTCTCAAGAACAGAGCCAAGGGAGTTTTGGGAACCGCGGCGATCAAATGGAACTTTACCAAATTCCTGGTCAATCGCATGGGCGAGGTGACCGCCCGTTTCAGCCCTGCGGTGGCGCCGGCGGATCTCGAAATACATATCGAAAACCTGCTCTGAAGAGCGCCGCGGTGCCGGTACCGGCTGGCTAAGAGCCCGCAAAAACCGGGGGCAAATCTACCCTCGCTCAGAAAATCAAAGTGAAGCGGGCATAGACACATGAAGAGGGCGCGAATATGCCGGTGAGGCTCGACTCGAAAAACCCCGATTTTAATGCGTCCTTCGACGCGCTGCTTGCGATGAAGCGGGAACTCGCCGAGGATATCGACCAGGCGGTTAGAGCCATCATCGCGGAGGTGATCGCGAAAGGCGACGCTGCCCTTTTTGCCTATTCTAAAAAGTTTGATCGGGCCGACGTCCAAAAACTGGGTCTGAAAGTAGGCGCAGACGAAATCGACGCCGCATTCGGCTGTTGTCTGCCCGAAGCAGTTGATGCGCTGCGCCTCGCGCATGCACGAATTATTGCGTTTCATGAACGCCAGGTCCCGCAAGATCTGCGCTACACAGATCCGCTGGGCGTGGAGCTCGGCTGGCGCTGGCTGCCGGTCGAGTCGGCGGGGCTCTACGTTCCCGGCGGCACCGCGGCTTACCCGTCGACCGTGTTGATGAATGCGGCGCCAGCCAAGGTCGCGGGCGTCCGCCGCCTGGTCATGGCCGTGCCCGCAACGGATGGACAATTAAATCCCCTCGTCCTGGCCGCAGCAAAACTTGCTGGCGTCGATGAGATTTACCGGATTGGCGGCGCGCAGGCCGTAGCGGCCCTCGCCTATGGCACCGAATCGATCGCGCCGGTTGCGAAAATCACCGGTCCGGGTAATGCCTATGTGGCTGCGGCAAAGCGAAGGGTTTTTGGTACCGTCGGCATCGATATGATTGCCGGACCTTCCGAAGTTTTGATCATTGCCGGCAATGGTGCCGAGCCGCAATGGGTCGCTGCCGACCTCCTCGCGCAGGCTGAACACGATGCTGCGGCACAGGCGATTCTGCTCACCGATAACAGTGGCCTCGCAGATGCCGTTGAGGAGGAAGTGGCGCGGCAGTTGCAGGTCCTGCCAAGAAGTGTCATCGCAGGGGCGAGCTGGCGCGATTTCGGCGCAATCATCGTTGTTGGCGGCCTGGACGAAGCCGCCCGGCTCGCCAACCGTATTGCTCCAGAACATCTCGAAATCATGACGGCAAACGCCGAAGAACTTGCTCAAAATATTTGCAACGCCGGCGCAATCTTCATCGGGTCCAAGACCCCCGAGGCGATCGGCGACTATGTCGGCGGCACAAATCATGTCTTGCCGACCGCGCGCTCGGCGCGTTTTTCGTCCGGCTTGAGCGTCCTCGATTTCATGAAACGGACGTCCATTCTGAAATGCGGGCCGGATAGCTTGGCGGCTCTTGGCAAAGCGGCGATTGTTCTCGCCCGGACCGAAGGTTTGGACGGTCACGCGCGCTCGGTGGCGCTGCGAATTGATCGCCCTGCGACATGACCCGGAAAAGTGCGCACGATCGCAATCGCCTCATTTCGGTGACTCTCGACGAGGCGTCGATCGGCCGGGGCGCGGCAGATCAGGAGCACGAACGGCAGATCGCGATCTACGACCTCATCGACGAAAACTGTTTTGCGTTGCCAGGGCGCGACGCCGGACCCTATGGGCTCAATATCGCCCTTCAGGAGGCAAAGCTCGTTTTGGAGGTCGTCGACGAAAGTGGCGCGCGCCTCGCTATGCATATTTTGTCTCTCACGCCGTTTCGCGGTCTTCTGAAGGACTATTTTATGATCTGCGAAAGCTATTACTCGGCGATCCGGACCGCCATGCCGAGGCAAATCGAAGCCATCGATATGGGGCGCCGTGCCTTGCACGACGAGGCCGCGGATCTCCTTATCGAGCGGCTTAAGGGCAAGATCGAGTGCGATCGCGATACGGCCCGGCGGATTTTTACGCTCGTCGCGGCATTACATTGGAAGGGTTGAATACGCGTACTGGCAACGCGAGCCGTTTGGTTTGCGCCCCGATTGAGCCCGCCGTGAAAAAAAGCCCGCAAGCCGTGCTCTTTGCTTGCACGCGAAACACTGTGCGTTCGCCGATGGCAGAGGCCCTCGGACGGCACCTCTTTGGCAGGCAGGTCTACTTTGCGTCTGCCGGTGTCAAAAGCGGCGACAAAAACGGATTTGCGGTCGAGGTGATGGACGAAGCCGGAATCGACATGAGCAAACATCGCCCCCACACATTTGAGGATCTCGAAGACTCTTATTTCGATCTGATCGTCACCCTTTCACCGGAAGCGCATCACAAGGCGCTCGAATTCACCCGCAACCTTGCGACCGAAGTCGTGTATTGGCCGACCATCGATCCGACTGCTATAGAAGGCTCCCGCGAGCGCGTTCTTGATGCCTATCGCGATGTGCGCGACGGTCTGCGCGAGCGCATCAAGAAACTGCTCGCTTACCAGCCAATGGGAAATCTATGAATTGGTTTCCCCTGCAACGACAATAGGGCTACACATAAGTCCCGTTTTGGGCCGTGAAGCCGTGCACTTATTCGTCGGCTGAGGCGGACACGCGAGTGATGACAGTAACACGAACGCGACAATAAGAGCAGTTCGTCATCTAAGCGCCTATCAATCCGCAGATAGTACCCGCCAGGATTTTGTTCGCCTCGCCCGTCACCGGCAGGGGCGGCACCAGCAACGGGCCCCATAGCACTCAACGGACGTATCCTGGTGGACAATACGGGCCCCGGCCTTGGCATGCGGCCTCCTGCTTTGGCGTATAATTGGCATTTGGGAGAGCTTTTGATGGTCCGGAGCCGGTCATGGCGACGGCGCTCCACCCCATGGAGCTCAGGCAGTTGGCAGATGCGGTCATCGTAATTGCAAGCTTGCGCATGGCGTTCAATTTCTCCGCTGGGTTTAAAATCACCATCGACGGCGGAATGCAGACATCTAGCCGACCAATCTTTCGGTCCGCTGAAACTGTTCGCTCAATGTCTCGGTAGCTCTCGTGGACCGTGCGCGGGAGAGCGCGCTTATTTTTCGATAGGCGGCCGTGCACGGGACTCAAAAAATTTTTGGCACGCGAAACCAAGTCACTTCCCGAGCTGTAACTACGGCTGTGGAGACATACGACAAGGAGTGACACAATGAAGATCGACCAGCAAAC
This sequence comes from uncultured Methylocapsa sp., assembly GCA_964457695.1. Lineage (GTDB taxonomy): Bacteria > Pseudomonadota > Alphaproteobacteria > Rhizobiales > Beijerinckiaceae > Methylocapsa. The sequence continues at coordinate 30 of CAYWHF010000090.1, read as the reverse complement.
CAAGCCCGGCCGGCGCACTTTTCTGCGCGG
>CAYWHF010000089.1:0-8266 GCA_964457695.1 uncultured Methylocapsa sp. | reverse complement strand
TTATATTTCATCCGCTTATATTTGCCGCACAGACACTCATAGTCCTTGATCGGGCCAAAAATCCGGGCGCAAAAGAGCCCGTCCCGCTCGGGCTTAAACGTGCGGTAATTGATCGTCTCGGGCTTTTTGATCTCGCCAAACGACCAGGACAATATCTTTTCAGGACTTGCGATAGAAATCTGGATCTGATCGAAAGCCTGCGGCTGGACTGCAGGGCTGAAGAGATTCATGACTTCTTGATTCATTGCCGTCTCCTGATCCTAGGCCGCGCGCGGCAGGCCTCTTGCCAGAAACATTTATGGGTGCCGCGCGGGGCGGCATTGGGTGCAGTGCAGCCTTAAAGAGGGCGAGCAGCTATTCGGCCGCCTCCGCTGAGGTCAGCCGGCTGTGAGATCGCGAAGTTTGATTGAGTTCAACATTTAAACAGAGCGAGCGCATCTCCTTGACGAGCACATTGAAACTTTCAGGAATACCCGATTCGAAAACGTCGTCGCCGCGCACGATCGATTCATAGACCTTGGTGCGCCCGGCGACATCATCGGATTTTACGGTCAACATTTCCTGCAGAGTGTAGGCGGCGCCATAAGCCTCTAGCGCCCAAACCTCCATCTCGCCAAAGCGCTGGCCGCCAAATTGGGCCTTGCCTCCGAGCGGCTGCTGCGTGACTAGACTATAAGGCCCGATCGAACGCGCATGGATCTTATCGTCTACAAGATGATGCAGTTTCATCATGTAGATGTAGCCGACGGTCACTTTGCGGTCGAAGGCTTCCCCCGTCCGCCCATCATAGAGCGTAACTTGACCGGATTTGTCGATGCCCGCGGCTTCGAGCATATTGACGATTTCCCGTTCGCGCGCACCATCGAAAACCGGCGTTGCGACCGGCACGCCACGGCGCAGATTCTCGCCGAGTTCGGCCACGGCTTCGTCATCGAGCGACATGATCTGCGATTTGGCGCCGTAGATCTGAATGAGCTTATCGCGCAAGGGTTTGCTGTGTTTGTCCCGCAAATAGGCATTCACCGCCTCGCCCACCTGCTTGCCAAGGCCGGCGCAGGCCCAGCCGAGATGGGTTTCGAGGATCTGCCCGACGTTCATGCGGGAGGGCACGCCAAGGGGATTTAACACAATATCGATCGGCTGACCGTCGGCTAGGAATGGCATGTCCTCCTGCGGCACGATCTTGGACACGACCCCCTTGTTGCCGTGCCGTCCGGCCATTTTGTCGCCCGGCTGAATCTTGCGCTTTACGGCGACGAAAACTTTGACGAGCTTCATCACCCCTGGCGGCAATTCGTCGCCGCGCTGCAGCTTTTCGACCTTGTCGAGAAAGCGGTTCTCCAGGCCCTTCTTTGCTTCGTCATATTGTTTCCGCATGGCTTCGAGCTCGGCCATGGTGTGGTCGTTATCGACGGCAAACATCCACCATTGCGAGCGGGGATGTTCCTCGATGACCTCCTTGCTGAGCACGCTGTCGCGCCTAAAACCCTTTGGCCCGGCGGCTGCCTTCTTGCCGATAAGAACGTCCATCAAGCGCGCATAGACATTGCGGTCGAGGATGGCGAGTTCGTCGTCGCGGTCTTTCGCAAGGCGCTCGATTTCTTCGCGTTCAATTGCTTGCGCCCGCTCGTCCTTTTCCACACCATGCCGGTTGAAGACGCGGACTTCGACAATCGTGCCTTGAACGCCGGGCGGAACCCGCAAAGAGGTATCGCGCACATCCGACGCCTTTTCGCCGAATATCGCGCGCAGAAGTTTTTCTTCCGGCGTCATCGGGCTTTCGCCCTTCGGCGTGATCTTGCCGACCAATATGTCGCCTGCCTGAACTTCGGCGCCTATGTAGACGATTCCGGCCTCGTCGAGGTTCTTCAAAACTTCTTCCGATACATTCGGAATGTCGCGGGTGATTTCCTCCGGACCGAGTTTTGTATCGCGCGCGCTCACCTCGAATTCGTCGATATGAATCGAGGTAAAAACATCGTCCCGCACGATTCTTTCGTTAAGCAGGATCGAATCCTCAAAATTATAACCGTTCCAGGGCATGAATGCGACGAGGACATTCCGGCCAAGCGCGAGATCTCCGAGATCTGTTGATGGGCCATCGGCGATGATGTCGCCTTTGCGGACTAAATCGCCAACGCGGACCAGGGGCTTCTGGTTGATACAGGTCGATTGATTCGATCGCTGGAATTTCATCATCCGGTAGATGTCGACGCCGGGCTTGCTCGCGTCGATGTCCTCGCTCGCCCGAACGACGATGCGCGTCGCGTCGACCTGGTCGATAACGCCGGTCCTGCGCGCCGCAATTGCCGCGCCGGAATCCCGCGCAACGACCGACTCCATTCCCGTTCCGACAAGCGGCGCATCCGCGCGGACGAGCGGCACCGCCTGGCGCTGCATATTGGAGCCCATGAGCGCGCGGTTTGCGTCGTCGTTTTCAAGAAAAGGAATGAGGGCTGCGGCGACGGAAACGAGTTGCTTGGGCGAAACATCCATAAAATCGACGCGCTCGCGCGGAACCATGACGACGTCGCCCAAGTGCCGGCAGACAACCAAATCTTCGGTCAGCATTTTTTCCGAGTCGAGCGGCGCGTTGGCCTGGGCGACGTAATATTTAGCTTCTTCCATGGCCGAAAGATAGACCACGTCTTCGGTCACGCGGCTTCCTTTGACACGGCGGTAGGGCGTTTCAATAAATCCATATTTGTTAACCCGCGCGAAGGTCGCGAGCGAATTGATGAGGCCAATATTTGGGCCTTCGGGCGTCTCGATAGGGCAAATACGTCCGTAGTGCGTCGGATGCACGTCGCGCACCTCGAACCCGGCCCGCTCGCGGGTGAGACCCCCTGGGCCAAGCGCCGACAGCCTGCGTTTATGGGTGATCTCGGATAAGGGGTTCGTCTGATCCATGAACTGCGACAATTGCGACGAGCCAAAAAACTCGCGGACTGCGGCCGCAGCCGGTTTTGCATTGATCAGATCCTGCGGCATGACGGTGTCGACGTCGACGGAAGACATGCGCTCCTTGATTGCCCGCTCCATGCGCAGCAAACCGACCCGGTATTGGTTCTCCATGAGTTCGCCGACCGAGCGGACGCGGCGGTTACCAAGATGGTCGATGTCGTCAATTTCGCCCCGTCCATCGCGCAGATCGACAAGCGCGCGCATAACGGCAATGATGTCGTCCTTGCGCAGAGTGCGCACAGTATCCGGAGCATCGAGATCGAGGCGCATGTTCATCTTGACGCGGCCAACCGCCGAGAGATCATAGCGTTCGGGTTCGAAAAACAGCGAATGAAACATCGCCTCCGCGGTTTCGATTGTTGGCGGTTCGCCTGGCCGCATGACACGGTAGATGTCGAACAGGGCATCCTCGCGCGTCTTATTCTTGTCGATCGCAAGCGTATTGCGCATGTATGGGCCGACATTGACATGGTCGATATCGAGCACGGGCAGCTCCGTGAACCCGGCTGCGATCAAATGCGCGAGCGACTTGGCGGTAATCTCATCGCCCGCTTCGGCAAAAATTTCGCCTGTCTTGCGGTCGTAGAGATCCGCTGCGATGTACTGACCGTGCAGATCCTCGTCCTGCGCCACCAGGAATTTGACCCCGCGCTCGGATAGCAGACGAGCCGAACGCACGGTCAGTTTTTTGCCCGCTTCCAACGCGATCTCGCCGGTGTCAGCGTCGAAGAGGTCGACCGCCGCGGTCATTCCTTTCCTGCGATCCGGGTCAAAGGGGAGACGCCAGCCATTCCCATCTCGCTTGTAAGTGATGGCCTTATAAAATATGGAGAGAATCTCCTCGCCATCCATGCCAAGCGCGAAAAGCAGAGATGTCGCCGGAACCTTTCTGCGGCGGTCGATACGCGCATAGACAATGCCCTTGGCGTCGAATTCGATGTCGCGCCAAGAGCCGCGAACGGGAAGGATCCTCGCCGACAACAGAAGCTTGCCGGAGGAGTGGCTTTTGCCCTTGTCGTGATCGAAGAACACGCCGGGCGAACGGTGCATCTGCGAAACGACGACCCGCTCGGTCCCGTTGACAATGAACGTCCCGTTCATTGTCATCAACGGCATGTCTCCCATATAGACATCCTGCTCCTTGATGTCTTTGACCGATCGCGCGCCGGTCTCCGGATCGACGTCGAAGACGATCAGGCGGAGCGTTACTTTGAGCGGCGCGGCAAAAGTCATTCCGCGCTGGCGGCATTCTTCGACGTCATATTTTGGCGGCTCGAATTCGTATTTGACAAATTCGAGCATAGAGGTGTTGGAAAAGTCGGAAATTGGGAAGACCGACTTAAAAACCGTTTGCAGTCCTTCGTCGGGCCGCCCGCCTCGCGGCTCCTCAACCAGAAGAAATTGGTCATAGGATGCTTTTTGGACTTCGATTAAGTTTGGCATATCTGCGACTTCGCGGATATGCCCGAAAAACTTGCGAATACGCTTGCGGCCGGTGAACGTCTGCGCCAAACTCTGAGCCATGTCGCTCCTCGTACGTCGTGTAATAAGCGAATTTAACGCGGCGAAACTCGCAAGGCTTCCGTCCGTTGAAGCCTCTATAAGTGCGGGACTTGCTCAGCCCCAAAAGCTCTCAAGGTGAGACACCGAAACAAAGGCGATAAACAGTCCGGATCGTAGTCTTTGACAATGCAACCAAGGGCGTAGCCCGGCAGCGTTACCCGTGACTGCCAGGGGCCAAACTCAAAACACGGCGCTCACATATGGCCGCAATCACTTTAACTCCACCTTGGCGCCGGCTTTCTCGAGCGCTGCTTTGATTTTCTCGGCCTCCTCCTTGGCTACGCCTTCCTTCACGGGCTTGGGCGCAGCTTCGACAAGATCCTTTGCCTCTTTGAGTCCGAGGCCGGTTGCCGCACGCACTTCCTTAATGACTTCGATTTTCTTCTCACCGACCGTGGCAAGGACAACGGTGAATTCTGTCTGCTCCTCAACCGGCGCTGCGGCCGCTGCGCCCCCAGCCGGTCCGGCGGCGACCGCGACTGCCGTGGCGGCGGACACGCCCCATTTTTCTTCCAGCAGCTTGGCGAGCTCGGCCGCTTCCAATACGGTGAGGCTTGAAAGGTCCTCAACGATCTTTTCCAAATTTGCCATTTCGATTTCCTTCGATTGGGTTGTGAAATTTTGCGGTCGGATCAAGACTTTGAGGCGGCATTTTCCCCGGCATAGGCCGCGAGCACGCGCACGAGCTTTGTAGCGGGCGCGGTGGTCAACTGGGCAAGTTTTGTAGCGGGCGCCTTGAGGAGACCGATGAGCTTGGCGCGCAATTCGTCCAACGACGGCAGCGTTGCAAGCGAACGCACGGCATCGACGTCGAGCATCACAGCGCCCAGAACACCGCCCAGGATCACGAGCTTGTCGTTTTCCCTGGCGAAGGCAACGGCCGCTTTCGGTGCGGCGACGGGATCGTCCGAATAGGCGATGAGCGCCGGACCGCGCATCAGCCCCGAAATCGCGACGGCCGGCTTGCCTTGCAAAGCGATCTTGACGAGACGATTTTTTGCGACCCGGACAGTGGCTCCGCCCGCGCGCATTTGCTTTCGCAGTGCCTGCATCTGACCAACGTTCAGGCCGGAATAATGTGCAACCACCACCACCGATGCGGTATCGAAGACATTCGCCAGAGACTCGACGCATTGCTTCTTTTCCGCTCTGTCCACAGTGCTTCTCCTTGCCCAAGCTGGAAATTCAGGCTTTCCGGCCGGCGTACTGGTATTGCCGCGAAAGCAAAGCGGTGGCGCTCGGCCTGTCCCCGGAGCTGCGACGCTGCGCCGGACGGCGAGACGGGCCTAAACAGGAAGCCGAAAGGCATTGCCCTTCCGCGATCGCAAATTTTTCTGGTTTCCCGCCGATGCCACCAAAGACGGCCGGCGCGGCCGCAGAGCCGCTGGCAATCAACGGGTAAAAACCGTGTTCAACCAAAAAGGATGGCCCCTCACGCCAACGGTCTAAGACAGCAAAACAACCGCGAGGACAGGCGCCATTACCCCTCCTCCGGCCTTAACAACCACGATCGCAAACGCCCTTCGGAAATTGGAACTGTTCAGCGGCTCGCCAATCCGCAAATTTGATGGAACGGGACTCCACGTCCATTCAGCCCGCAATTGCTATGTAACTCGAACAATCCCCTCTGCCAAGCCCAGAAAATCAAATTTCGGTGAACGGCCGAAATGCCTTAAACCGTAAGCGTCGCTGGATCGACCTTGACCCCTGGACCCATGGTCGAGGATATCGCAATTCGTTGAATATAGGTGCCTTTTGCCCCTTGAGGCTTGGCCTTTGCCACGGCATCCACAAAGGCGGCGATGTTTTCAACAAGTTTGTCCTGCGCAAAGGATGCCTTTCCCACGCTCCCTTGAACGATCCCGGCTTTCTCGGTGCGGAACTCTACCGCGCCGCCTTTGGAAGCCCTGACCGCGCCCGCGATGTCCATGGTTACGGTGCCGACCTTTGGATTGGGCATCAGTCCCCGCGGGCCCAATATTTTACCGAGCCTGCCGACAAGCGGCATCATGTCGGGCGTCGCGACGCAGCGGTCAAAGGCGATCGTTCCGGCTTGGACTGTCGCAACCAAATCTTCCGCGCCAACAATATCCGCTCCAGCCGCCGTTGCCTCGTCGGCCTTGGCCCCGCGCGCAAACACGGCCACACGCAGCACCCGGCCAGTTCCGTGCGGCAGGTTGACGACCCCGCGCACCATCTGGTCCGCGTGCTTGGGGTCGACACCGAGATTCATGGCAATTTCGACAGTTTCGTCAAATTTGGCATTGGCGCGCTCCTTGATGAGCTTGACCGCCTCCCCAGCCGGATAGAGCTTGACGCGATTAATTCCTTCGCGGCCCTTTACGACGCGTTTTCCAACATGTCCCATCGCCCTACCCCACAATCTCAAGGCCCATGGAACGGGCGGAACCCTCGATCATCCGTATCGCGGAGTCGATCGATATGCAATTAAGATCGGGCAATTTCTTTTCCGCGATCTCGCGAATTTGCGCCTGCGAAATTTTGCCGGCAAAACCGCGCCCCGTTGTCTTCGAGCCAGACTCGATGCCTGATGCCTTTTTTAGGTAATAGGTCACCGGTGGCAGCTTCATCTCGAAGCTAAAGGAGCGGTCCTGAAAGGCGGTGATAACGACGGGGATCGGCATCCCCTTCTCCATCTGCGCCGTCCTGGCGTTGAACGCCTTGCAAAATTCCATGATATTGAGACCGCGCTGGCCGAGCGCAGGGCCGATCGGAGGCGCAGGATTGGCCGCCCCGGCCGGCACCTGAAGCTTCACGTAACCCGTGATCTTCTTCGCCATGCTTTGCTCCCATAAAATGCCGGCGCAGCTGGCCGGCGGTTTCGGTCGTGGTCCGGCGGGCCTGCGGCTCGCAGCTAGCCTGTCTCCCACGTCTTCGTTGGCCTCTAGTGGCACACACGCCTGGCGCCGCTTGAGGAGGGCAATAGACGCCGTCTCGTTAAGTCTTCTCCCTCCTCCTGCTCAATCTTGAACTCAAACGAAACGGCCGCATTTCGATCCAAAGATCAACCGGTGTCAGACTTTTTCGACCTGTCCATACTCCAGTTCCACCGGCGTCGAACGGCCGAAGATCGAGACCGCGACCTTGACTCTGGAGCGCCCTTCATCGACGTCCTCTACAATCCCATTGAATGAAGCAAAGGGCCCGTCGGCGACACGTACGGTTTCGCCAACCTCGAACGAAATAGACGCCTTTGGCCGTTCGACCCCTTCCGCGACCTGCCCCTTGATCCGGTCAGCCTCGAAATCCGAAATCGGCATCGGCTTCTTGTCGGCACCCAAGAATCCGGTGACCTTTGGTGTATTCTTGATGAGGTGGTAGACTTCGTCGCTGAGATCGCATTTCACCAGCACATAGCCAGGGAAAAACTTTCGCTCGGCGTTTATTTTGCGGCCGCGGCGAATTTCCACGACATGCTCTGTTGGCACAAGAATCTCTTCGAATTTTTCCGAAAGGCCGCGCTGCGCCGATTGTTCCTTGATCGATTCGGCGACCTTCTTTTCAAAATTCGAATAGGCGTGAACAATATACCAGCGCATGCTCATAGAACGATCTTCAAACCTCGTAGAACTGCGTTGATCCCTTGGTAGCGGGGGGCTGCAATCGTCACCTCGCGTATCGCCAAAATTTTAGGCAATACTACAATTAGTTGTTCCCGTTTCACCAGTCCATACTTAAGATCCGGCAAATTCCAGGCTCGAAGGCCATTTAGTTGACA
>CAYWHF010000088.1:0-8282 GCA_964457695.1 uncultured Methylocapsa sp. | reverse complement strand
TGGCGGCGGAACGATTTTTCTCGAGGAAGTCGGCGTTATTCCGCTTGAGTTGCAAAATTCACGACAAATTGCATTACGGAATTGGCCAAGGTTTTGGCGAATTCCTAAAAGGCAAGAAGTCTCTTCCGCAGTACCTTGTCACGGTGCGGATCATACGAAATTCGGGGATTTTGAAATTAGCCGCCTTTCTGCGCCTCATCAAGGAACCAACAATGCCAGACGAAGAGGACTGGGAAAACCGGTGGTTTCTGCCCCATCTGGAAGAGGCCAAAAAGGGCTATTCCGCGCCCGAATCGAGCTGCGATGTGATGCTATTGCAAAGCGACGGAACAATCACCCTTTTTGCCAAAAAAGACATGGCTTGGTCAACCGCCGTCAAGGGCCGGTTGTTCGTTCACCGGATTCCGGGCTGGCTAAACGATATGTATCAAGGTGCGGGCGGGCGTCTAATTGCGGACCATCTTCGTCCGCTGCTCGAGGGCCGAGAGCGCAACCTGCGAACGATAGCTCGCTGACCGAGACATCGTCTCCTAGTCGAAATGCTCCGGGCAACGCACAATGGTATTGTACTTCTCGAAGACTTCTTTATCGTGACGGATTTTTAGGCGCCACCGGATTCCTGTCCCGGCCGAATGTATTCCTTTGCGAAGCCGAGCAGAGGCTCCGCCGAGCGAAGCGTGGACTCGGGATTCGATTGACTGAGATCTCGTAGGTCAAGATGAGTTTATATTTCCTCTTTTATAATACATCATCCGATCGCGATCCTCTGTGTCAGGCCAAAATGAGGTTGCTTAAGATCTCCTTTGACCAGTCTTCTAACTCATCGTTTTCCGCATCAATTGACTCAGGCGGCAAAAAAGTTCCACGTAAAGATGTGCCGGCCTTTTCCATAAATTCTGCGTTGCATAGTGCAATTTCAACATCGTCCCTATCAGCTCGCCATTCATAGACGAATGCCATATGCTTTTTTGTGCTCGCAGCGGACGGCACGTAGACAGCTCCTAACAACGACAAGCTATTTGGTTTTGGATAAATTCGTAGTTCCTCCTGTAGCTCCCTTATGGCGCCGTTGATAATCGAACCAACCCCTGTCCGGGCGTCCGCTTTGCGAACGTGACCTCCAGCCCATATCGTTATTTTTTTATGTAATTGATTGGTAGGTTCGCGTTCTTTTCGAACCAATCTTAGAATTTGACCTGACTGATTTCTAACAACAACAACAGGAAGAGGCTGGATTCGAGATAGATCGGCCTCAACCTTTCTCCTTGGTTGAAAATCACCCTTTGTTTCGAAAGTGTCGATTAACTTCTGCGCTTCAATCGGCGGAACGACAAACTTTTCCTGCAAAGCAGGTAACGCCGCCTTTGCTGCAGATAGTATCTTCTCCTCAATCGACTCAGTTATCCAATCCAGAATCTTGTCGACGACGGCCTCGCATGTCTGCTTTGGTTTATTAGCATAGGGTGTGGCAGAGGTGTCGACATCAAAAATTCGGAATTTCTCGTTTAACTCAATCGTCCGTTCTTTGAGCACATCCCTCATTTGCTTGAGTACGGTCGGATTCATGATAGATCCTCCTGGACCCTCTACGGGCAGCAAGCCCTGTTCTCGATTCAAGACATCTTCCGGCATTGTGGACATTGCGATCACACCCGAAACTCGCGTTATCCAATCGTCGATTAAAAGGAACTCTTCCGCTTTTTTTCGATCCTCCGGAGTTATTCGTCCCAATTTCTCCAAAAGAGCTAACCAGCAGATCGCGTCAAAAACTCCACGGTCGAGAAACAATATTTCAGGATCGTTTTCACGGGGAGGGTTTTGCGTTTTTTCAAGCAATTGCGACAGTGTGGTAGTTGCTGTCCAAATGTTGAAATTGAAATGCTTCTTGTCCTTAATAGGACACGCAGATGCACGTTCAACTACTACTTCACATCTGAAACCACATCTCCGCAGGAATGCATATGCGTGATTCAATGTGCTCGTTTTTCCAGCCTTGGGTACGCCGGCAAATTCAACTACCAAATTGGGACGCCCAGATGTGCGAAACTCCGCGGACAATGTCTCAGCACGAATTTGGATTGCGGATTTGGCCACTGCTGCACATCGCGAAATGATTCATCGGTAACGAAGCTGTAAATTGGCGATAAGTACTTGGGCAACCTCCTGTGAGTAGAACATACAGGGAACATTTTGTCAACTCAGAATTGTTTGCTTATCTATATGGTTTTCCTACTCTTAACCCCTATTTCGTCGATTTTTCGATTGGCCTTCGTGTCGCTTCAACATTATCGGATCCATTGGATCTAAGAAGTTTAAGCGCATCGCGCTCTGGAGCCGCAGGACATTGCTCATGACAGAAAAGGTGATCACCCGATTCGCACCCTCCCCGACCGGGTTTTTGCATATTGGCGGCGCCCGCACGGCGCTGTTCAACTGGCTCTACGCGCGCCACACCGGCGGCACGTTCCTGCTGCGCATCGAGGACACCGACCGCGAGCGCTCGACGCAAGCGGCGATGTCCGCCATCCTCGATGGGCTTTCCTGGCTCGGCCTCGATTGGCACGGCGATGTGACCTACCAATCGCGACGCGCCGCGCGTCACCGCGAGGTGGCCTTGAGCCTGCTCGCCTCGGGTGGCGCCTATAATTGCTACGCCACGCCGCAAGAGCTTGAGGACATGCGCGACAAAGCCCGGGCCGAGGGAAGGCCGCCGCGCTATGACGGGCGATGGCGGGACCGCCCTGCCTCGGAAGCGCCGGAAGGCATCAAGCCGGTCATCCGGCTCAAAGCGGCGCGCGAAGGCGAAACCGTTCTTGCGGACCTCGTTCAAGGACGCGTCGCCTGGCCCAATAAGGATCTCGATGACCTCGTGCTTTTGCGCTCGGACGGCACGCCGACCTATATGCTCGCTGTGGTTGTCGACGATCATGACATGGGTATCACCCACATCATTCGCGGCGACGATCATCTGACGAATGCCGCGCGCCAGCTGCAGATCTATCACGCGCTCGCCTGGGAGGCACCGGCAATGGCCCATGTTCCGCTGATCCATGGTCAGGATGGCGCCAAATTGTCGAAGCGGCATGGCGCGCTCGGGGTCGATGCGTATCGCGCAATGGGTTATCTGCCGGAGGCGCTGCGCAACTACCTTGTGCGTCTTGGATGGAGCCAGGGAGACAAGGAATTGTTTACGACGGAAGAAATGGTCGAGGCATTCGACCTGCCGCAAATCGGCCGTTCGCCTGCCCGCTTCGATTTCGTCAAGCTCGAAAATATGAACGGGCATTACATTCGCGCAACGGGCGGCGAGGAGTTGCTGGCGGCGTTTGAGGCGGCCTTGCCCTTTATGGCGGACGGCAATGCGCTTCTTAGCAAACTCGATTCTACGATGCGGGAGAAATTGCGCGCCGCTATGCCGGGTCTCAAAGAGCGCGCCAAAACCTTGGTCGAACTCTTGGAGGGAGCGAAGTTTCTGTTTATGGAGCGTCCGCTTGCGCTCGATACCAAGGCCGCGAGTCTCCTTGACGCCACGGCGCGAAAAAATATCGCGGCGCTTATCCCGCGCTTCGCGGTTCTGGCCGATTGGAAGGCCGAAAGACTGGAGGGAATCGTGCGTGACTACGTTGCCGAAAACAAAATAAAGCTTGGCGACGCCGCGCAGCCGCTGCGCGCCGCGCTCACCGGAAAAGCGACATCGCCTGGAATTTTCGATGTTTTGGAAGTGCTGGGCCAGGAAGAGAGCATCGCGCGCTTGCAAGACCAAGCAGGGTGAATGCCGGTCCCCCGCCTATTGTTAAAAAATCTCTCGCCGATTGTATCCTTGATCCCCGCATCAGTAGCAGACGCGGCTTTGGCCGATGCGGTTATAGTAAGGCCCGCGCTCCTGCTGAAGTTCGTCGGTGCAATTTGGCATCGGCGCCGGATAGGGCTGGGGATAATAGCCCCCCGGCGGCACAGAGCCCAGAAGCGCTTGGCCTGCAACGCTGCCGGCGACCGCCCCAGCCACGCCCGCGTCAATCGCGCTGCGGAACCGGGAGTCCGCATGACCGGTCACAGGAATGGCCATCACCGCCGCAACGAATGTGCTCAAGATAAGCATGGATTTGATCGATTGACTCAAGGATGCAGGCATGTGGCCCTCCAATTCTCAGGGCCCGAGCATACAAGCTGCCCGTTCGCGGCGGGTTAAGTAATTCGTTATAAAGGTGCGCGTAGCGCCAACCACTTGACCGCGCTCTACCCCGGCTCGCGGCCGGTCGAAGAAGCCTGCTGCTTGCGCTTTTTATTTCGTACGTTGACATATATGAAATTAAAATGTACATCCTCGGCGCGAGGAGAATCATATGGCCGCGTCCATTCGCGTCTTTCATCAGCATCCTTCGGGTTCGGCGCTTTCCGTCGCGAAAGATGAGGCGTTGATATGCCCAGCGCCGTCGCACAGATCCTAGACGCGCTTCGAGATCGGGGCGGACTGAAAGGCGTGGACGTCGCAAATATCGCCGACGTTTCACCCGCGACCGTGTCGCGATGGACGTCAGGGACCGCAGTTCCGCATCCGAAGACGCAGCTGATCATCTCCGACCTGAGATATGTGGTGGACCGGCTGTCAGAGCTTTACACTGCGGAGGAAACGCGGCTCTGGCTTTACGCGAAACATCGGCTCCTTGGCGGGGAACGCCCTATCGATCTGATCCACGACGGACGAACCGACGCGGTATTGGAAGTTATTGAGAGCCTAGACGAAGGGTCCTACACTTGAAATGCGTGGGCGGGGGACACGCATTCACGACAAGGACGTGCTCGATACCCTTGAGGTCATCGGCGCGCAACCATTCGACGGTCAAGTGTGGCGCGTTGTACCTAGCGGCCGGGACCCGACGAAAGGGTCCGCCGCCAACGGCCGCTGGAGCCCAATTGGCGAATTTGAGGTGCTCTACACCAGTTTGGAACGCGATGGTGCGCTTGCTGAAATCGCGCACCGGCTCTCGCTGGAACCCGTCTGGCCGAGCAAGCTTGTTCACGGGGTGCATGAGCTGACAATCCACACAGAGCGCGCCATACGCCTTCCGAATTTGCAGGCCCTCGAATCGCTGGGTGTGAACACCGCACGCTACGAAAGTTACGACTACTCAGTTACGCAAGCTATTGCCTCAGCAGCGCAATTCCTCGGATATGATGCGATGATCGTGCCGAACGCGCGCCACCCGAGCCTCAACCTCGTCGGCCTGCTTGATAATCTCGATCCGGGATCTGCCCTAAAAATCGTCTCCGCGGAAATCGTGGACTGGCCTAGCTGGCGCCGCAGAGCCAAATTCCGATTGTGAGCTATATCCAAATGGGAGGATGCTGGACGCTCGACTGATTCAAAATGACGGATCACACCAGCCAAGATAGGATCACGAAGCATGGTCTGCGGATCCGGTCTGGCGGCCAGACCGGGGTTGACCGGGCCGCGCTTGATGCGGCGCTATTGACGGGATTGGCTTACGAAGGGTGGTGCCCAAAAGGCGGTCTCGCCGAAGACCTTGTTGAGCCGCCAGGCCTGCTAAAAAAATATCCTTGTCTCAGGGAATCCCCAAGCCAGTTTCCTGAACAGCGGACGGAATGGAACGTGCGCGACGGCGCAGTGACGGTGGTCTTGGTGCCGCATTCGCAATTCTTATCGCCGGGCACCGCCTTCACGATCGAATGCGCCAAAAAATATGGCAAGCCCTGTACCGTCGTTCACTATTTGGAGGATGGAGCGGCCGCGCAGCTCAAAGACGTCATCTCGGCCTTGAAGGAGAACGCATCCGTGAATGTCGCAGGTCCCCGCGAAAGCGAATATCCGGGCGCCTATGAACTGTGCTTGCCTCTTCTTGCGGGAGCATTTGCAGCTTGGCGCAGACAGATTTCCGCGCCACAAGCAACCATTGGAAAATCATCTATTGGCTGGAGATCCAAAGCCAAGAGATGCTTCAACCCTTGATTGGGCGGTCGCGCAACACACGTTTTCACTTAATTGACGCCGCCAATCCCGAGCATCAGACGCTCCGGCCCGCGCAAGGACGCGCCGGAGCGATAGGGTGGCGGGTCCTCGAGGAGGCGCGGGTCAATCAGTCGCGTGGCGAGCGCGGTTAGGGCCGCCTCCGCTTCGAGCCTGGCGAGCTGCGCGCCGAGACAATAATGCGGGCCTCCGCCAAAGCCGAAATGCTGACCGTCTCCCCGTTTCGGATCGAAGCGATCGGGATGAGCAAAGCGTTTTGGATCGCGATTTCCTGCCGCAAATAATAGAACAAGGGGTGCGCCTTTCGGAATTACCCAACCGGCAATTTCGATCTCTGCCAAAGTCTTGCGGGTGCGGAAATGGAGCGGCGGCTCGAAGCGCAAAAGCTCTTCGACAATGCGCGGCGCCAGCGTTTTGTCCTGCCGCAGCTTCTCCAGCCATTGAGGATAGCGCAGGAGCGTCAGCATGCCGTTGGCGATGAGATTGACCGTGGTCTCGTGTCCTGCCACGAGGAGTAGCACCGCGGTTGCGAGGAGATCGAATCGGCCCATAGACCCAAGCTTTCTGTCCTTGCAGGTGGCAAGGCCAGACAGAATATCGTCATCGGGCCGCTTGCGCTTCGCCTTGATGAAAACATTCAAATAGCTCATGAGCGCCTCGTAATCCGCCATGGTCTTGAGGCGCTCTTCTTCACAGGCCTTCCATTCGGGGTCGAGTACGCCGATAAGGGATGCCGACCATTTGCGAAATTGCTCGTGGTCGCCCGCAGGAATTCCCAAAAGCTCGCAAATCACGCTGACCGGAAGAGGATAGGCAAAATCGCCGACGAGATCGATCTCGGTGCGGCCGCGCATTCCGTCGATGAGATCGCCGATAATCGCATCGACGCGTCCGTTCATCCCGCTAATTCGCTCTGCGGTGAATTGGGTCACGATGAGCCGGCGGAGCCTCGTGTGATCTGGCGGATCGCGGAAGATCATGGCTTTATGCGTGTCCAAGATCCAATCCCTGATTGGGTTAATGATAAAGTCTTGGAGCAAATTGCCCGTTTTTGCGTGCTTGGGCTTGGGCCGGTCATCGGAACTGACCCTCGGGTCGTGCAGCAGGCTGCGGATTTCGGCATAGGTGCTGACGACATAGGTGCCATCTTCTTCCCGGCGCACCGGAGTCTCGCGGAGCAAAGCGTAGAGCGTATAGGGATCGGCCCGATTGGCCCCCTCAAGCGCCTGTGCAAATGGGCTATTGTCAATCATGATGTTACCGGCACCTTTGGCTGGCGGCTCAAGCTGCTTGCCATGCAACGGTCCTGAGGCGGTTTTGGGACCAGAGCAAGGCAGCCTGCGAACCGATAGGCGAAGTATACCCAAAAGCCGCGCCGGCGCGGCCCCTGTTCAGGGGATGCATTAACGTGATTGCTGGCACGCGATGAGTACCATCTTGGCCAGACACGCCCGTACCAGCTCGGGCATGAAGTGTAAGTTATGCACAAAGAGCCCTCGTATAACATAGCACGCATAGACTAAATAAGCGCTCGCCATACTCGAGGCCGTTTTACCTCACATCCACGGCTTCACAAAGAAGGAGGCCGGCCTAAAAGCAGCGAATTTCTGCCTCCGCTTGCGCCCGGCGCAGATCCTCGAGCATCACCTTTGTTTGCTGACTCCCCCTAAACATGGTCCCGATCTGACCCTGCACCTGATTGAGGCTAGCAACCGTTTGCGCCGCGAGGTAGCGATCATAGGGCAAAAGAGATGCAATGACATCAATCGAGCACGAGCAGCGGCGCAGCATCTCCTGGGATTCGCCATTGGTCTTCATGCACACAAAGACATAGTCGGCGCGGGCCTCGGTGGGATAGTCGTTCGAGTCCGCCGCCGCATGGGATACGGCAAGAATCAAAAAAGCTGAGCCGGCGATTTTCGTTGCTCTCGCCTTTGGTGCGCCGATCCGCGGCAGGGATTTCATCTTGCCAATTCCGCTCCTTCAGCCGTGCTAAATTTCTATCAAACCTTGGCCAATTCCAAAAGCGCGTTAACAAAGGCATCGGGGCTGTGACTGCTGGCATAGTTCTTGGCGCGCTCCGCCGCCTGCGCCGTACAAGCCGTAAGACGCGGCAAGAGCCTTGCGATCGCCGCGGCAAGAGCTTCGCTTGTGTGCGGGCCGAATCCTTCGCCTTCCACCCCTTGTTTGCTGATGCTGTCGCCCGCAAAGGTGCCTTGCGTCCCCCCAACCGGGCGCCCTCCAGCGACAGCTTCGCCGAAAAACCCGGCGCCGCCCGCCAGTCCAAAGTAAACCC
>CAYWHF010000087.1:4750-8414 GCA_964457695.1 uncultured Methylocapsa sp. | reverse complement strand
GCGCGTGAGCTTTTCGATGCGCGCGTTGATGGCGGTCCATTCCGCGCGGATCTTGCGCGGCTCACAGATCACCTCGGCGTACCGGTCACACGCGGGCCGGATGAACTCAGTGACCTGCCGGCTTTTTTTGGCCACGGCGGGAAAGCGCCCGATCTCACGCGTTTTACTATCAGAATTTTTGGCGAGATCGTCGATGCGACCGCGCTTTCCGTCGAGGCTTTGCTCGCGCGGGCGGCAGCATTGCGGAAATCTGGCGCCGACGTCATCGACCTTGGATGCCTTCCCGACACGCCTTTTCCGCATCTCGAAGAAGCCATCCCCGCGCTGAAAGCAGCGGGGCATCTCGTAAGCGTCGATTCCGCAGACCGGCAGGAACTTGCGCGCGGCGCGCATGCGGGAGCGGATTTTCTCCTTAGCCTCGACGAAAGCAGTCTCGATATCGCAATGGCCGGGGGGGTGGTGCCTATCCTGGTGCCTGCCCCGCACGGCGATATCGACTCTCTCGTTCGCGCCGCCAGTATAGCCGAGGAGCTTGGAATTCATTTTATTGTCGATCCTATCCTCGACCCAATTCACTTCGGGTTCGCGAATTCGCTAGCCCGCTATATCGAAACGCGGCGCCGTCTTCCGCGCGCCGAAATGATGATGGGTACCGGAAACCTTACCGAATTGACCGAGGCGGATTCCTGCGGCGTCACGGCGGTCCTTATCGGGCTTTGCTCGGAGCTCGATATTCGCAATGTTTTGACTGTTCAGGTTAGTCCTCATACGCGGCGCACCATCGAAGAACATGACGCGGCGCGCCGTCTCATGTTTGCCGCGCGCGAAGAGAGCGCGCTGCCGAAAGGATATAATGCCGGGCTTCTCCAGCTCCACGACCGCGCGCCTTTTCCCTCTTCCGTGCAAGACCTCGCCGAGATCGCCGCGGAGGTGCGGGACGCGAGCTTTCGCATAGCGGTCGCCGAGGATGGCGTGCATATTTTCAATCGCGATGGCCATCATGTCGCGCGCGACGCCTTGTCCCTGTTTCCTAAGCTCGGCGTCGAGAAAGACGGCGCACATGCATTTTATCTCGGTACCGAGCTCGCCAAGGCCGAACTTGCCTTTGCGCTCGGCAAGCGGTACGCGCAGGACGAGCCGCTCGACTGGGGATGCGGGACCGACAAGCAGGACGAGGATAAGAGCCGGCTGCGCGAGGCAGGCCATACGCTGCGCAAAAATGCCTGATGCAGATTTGGAGCGGACAAGGGAATACGCTTTGCTGCGTCCAAGAGTCCCCTTAAGGAGATTGCGAAGTGCCCATAATCCGCGAAGTCATCCTCTCGACAATCGACCGTTCGGGCAAAGCGCAACTTGCCCCGATCGGTCTCATCGAGGATGGCTCGGGGTGGATTATTGCGCCATACCGGCCCTCGAAAACGGGCGACAATCTTGCACATACGCCCTTTGCAGTCGCCAATTACACCGACGATGCCGCAATTTTTGCCGGCCTCATCACGGGGCGGCACGACTGGCCGCTCGTGGACGCGAAAAAAATTCCGGTGCCTCGCCTCGCCTCGGCGCTTGCCCATGCCGAGCTCGGTATCACGCGGGTAGAGGATGATGAGACGCGCCCGCGTTACCACTGCGAAGTCGTGCATCGCGAGCAGCACGCGCCCTTCGAGGGTTTCAACCGCGCGCGCAACGCGGTCCTCGAATGCGCAATTCTGCTGACAAGGCTGCATATCCTTCCGCGCGAAAAAATTGACCGCGAAATCGAATATCTTGCGATTGCCGTCGAAAAAACGGCAGGACCCAGGGAGCGCGAGGCGTGGTCCTGGCTCATGCAAAAGCGGGAAGCCTTTTACGCGGCAAATTCCGCGGCGGCGAGCAATGCTACGGCGCAAGCCGGGGCGCAATCGCAGGCCGTGCTCCGGGCCTCGGGCGAAGCCGCGATCAGCGCGCCGAAATCAACGTAAGGCCGGCGCAACCGCGAGGCCAAGTCGCGGATGATCTCGCGGCCCGCTCCGGCGCCAACCACCGGTGCATCCGGAGGCACGATCCCGCGCGACAAGACGAGCGCTGCCGCATCGAAAATCTCGCGCAACTGCGCCTCGGCAAAGAACTGCGCGAGCCGCTCCCAGGCACCCGCGTCCGCCTCGGTGCTGTCGCGGCCAACCATCCGCGCAAGGCGCGCCCAGGAAGCGGCGGTGGTCTTTTCGCGCCCATCGGCTGCCTCCATCATATCGGCGCCTTGGGGCAAGCGCCCGAGAATGCGATAAACGTCCGCCATCGTCGCAAACCACTCGTTCATCAGCGGCGTCCACCTGCCGGCAAACGGAACAAGTTTTGGACCCGCCATCAGGAAACTCCGCGCAACGCCGGTATAGACGAGCTCCCCATGAAAAAGCCGCTCCGCATCGGTAAACCCAAGGTTTGCTGGCTTGCGTTCCGCGATCGGGATAATATCCGTTGTGGTCGAGCCGGCGTCGACGAAAAGCGCGTTACCTGCGCGCTTAGCGCTAAGCGCCGCGCTCGCGTGCCAATTGGCCGAGGCAATGTCGGGTGTGTGCTTTGGGATTTCGCTCTCGGCTACAAAGCCCGAGCGGCCGGCATAAAAGACCGCGCGCCGGGACCCAAGTAGACGCGTCATCATTGAGCCGAGTTTTGTGACGCCCTCGGCGCGAGTGGCAAAGGCATCGCATAATTCGCCGGTCATTGTGACCGCGTTGAGGGGCGCCTGGCCGAGGGCAGTCTCGGCTTCGGAAAAAGCGCGTTCGAGTGTCTCGAGCCCAAGCCAGAGCGGGCTTGCGATTTGCACCGCCCGGGCAATGATGCCATTTTCGGCGCGCGCGGCCTTAAGATGCGCGCCGCCGACATCCCATCCGATCACATTCTGCATTATCTAGCCAAAACCAGCCGCACGATGGGAATATTATGCCCGAGCCTATGATTGAAGTCATTCCTGCAATCGACGTGCAGGACGGGGTCGCCGTGCGTGCGCGAATGGGCTTGCGCCAGTCCTATGTGCCGCTCAAAACGCCACTCACCTGCTCGAGTGCGCCGCAGGATGTGGTCGCCGGGCTTTTGACTCTCCACCCGTTCCGAAAAATCTATATCGCCGATCTCGACCGGATCGAAAGGCGCGGCAGCAACGAGCAATGTCTTGAAGAATTGCGCAGGGCGTTTCCTGCCCTCGCCTATTGGGTCGACGCGGGGATCAGCGATGCGGCGGAGGCCCACGCGTGGCTTGCCCGCCACGGACAGGCGCATCTTGTTCTTGGAAGCGAAACTGTGGAGAGCCTCACCGTGCTCGAGGACCTTGCCTTGGGCGCGCGAACACTGTTGTCTCTTGACTATCGCGGCGATGTTTTTCTGGGTCCTGGCGAAATTTGGGATAAGCCGCAGCTTTGTCCGGCCCGAGTCGTCTTCATGCCCCTGGCGCGGGTATGGACACACGCGGGGCGTGGACTGCACCACCCTGCTGCGCGATCTGTGCACGACAATCGCACAGAGAACGGCTGCCGCCGAGTGCCTGTTACGGCGAGCATCGGATGCAAAACCTTCAGATCACCGCCGGACAGCTCAGCCGACGCCCTGCAGCAGGCCGACCGCCTCATGTACGAGGCAAAGTCAAACGGCAAGAACCGTGCTGAGCACCGCAACGAGTGACGCAACGTGCGCG
>CAYWHF010000087.1:0-4740 GCA_964457695.1 uncultured Methylocapsa sp. | reverse complement strand
TTTGGCCGGCGCGCGTCATCGTCATGTCCCTGGCGCGGGTTGGGACGCACGCGGGGCCTGATCTCGATCGCCTCGCAAAGGTCAAACGCCACGCGCCAAAAGCCCAAATTTATGCTGCGGGGGGGCTGCACGGCGCGGCCGATCTCATGCGACTGAAAGAGGCCGGCATGAGCGGAGTCCTTGTCGCATCGGCGCTCCACGATGGCCGCCTCAAGCGCGCAGACCTTGCCGGGTTCAAGCTGGAAAGCAGTTTTGCAGGCAAAATAAAAGGGGCCGAAGCCCCTTTTAGTTGAAATCCCTTTGCCGCTTAGTTCGGCGCAAAAGGATGCTTCACTTCATTGCGCTTGGCGGTTACCTGCTGCGGCGTCGGGTCGCCAGCAACCGCGCGCGCGATGGATTCTTTCGTGGCCTGATAGTTGTAATCCTGAATCTTCTTGTCGTCCTTGGCATCCCAATGGATGAACACGCCGACGCAAATAAAGAGATTATCTGCCTCGGCCGCCGGGATGACGCCGCTCGCGACGCTGTCGGCGACGGCTTTGGCGACGCCGCGTTGCGCCGGGCCAAACATCTGCACAGCCTGCT
Source organism: uncultured Methylocapsa sp. (assembly GCA_964457695.1). Lineage (GTDB taxonomy): Bacteria > Pseudomonadota > Alphaproteobacteria > Rhizobiales > Beijerinckiaceae > Methylocapsa. The sequence goes on along the minus strand of CAYWHF010000087.1, from coordinate 4,155 downwards.
TTGCGTTCTTGATCGTCACCTTGTTGAACAGGACAGTGGGGGGCTTGCACATGAGGTTGGGTGCCACCACGGCAAGCAGGCCGGTAAAACCATCCTTGTTATTGGTGAGCGCGTGGGCAAAAGCCGTCTCTGCCGGGCTGCCGCGCGGTCCGATGATGAGGTCGATGTGTGCAACCTCGTTCCCCTCACCGACGAGCGATTCGCCGACTCGGAGCCTGTTTATCTTTGCCATACTTAAAACCCCCATGGTTGACTTCCTCCTAAGGGAAAACCCGCTCCGATCGTTTGTCGAAGTCGCCGGACGCATGCAGACGAAACAGTTTGTTGTCAATGTCTCGCATGCGGCCGCGCTGTTGGGCTGGTTAGAGGCGGCTTGCGCCGCCCTTTCGGCACTCAACCATTATTGGAGCGGTTTATCAAGACGCGAGTTAGCTTCTCCGCGAAAAGACTGGCAACGGTGAGATCCGCGCTTGTTCCGGGATTCAACCCTAATGTTTTGAGACGCTTGTCGAATGTCAGCAGATCCTGAAGCCAGTCCTCCGGATTTGCCGCGTTCATGAAACGTTTGCGCACCTCAAGAGCCTCCGTTTGGACGCGGATAGAAGCTTCCTGGCCATATTTGCGCGCAATGTGACTATCGGGAAACCGGGCAAGAAACGCGAGATAGGCGCTGGCGGCAGGCCAAGGCGCCTGCCAGCATCTGCCTTGGGCATCCCGAAGACTTTCCATTCCTGTATCAAAAATATCTGAAAAATCAAAGGCATATTGGTATGCGATCTTGTCCCGGCGGGCGGCTTCGCGCATCGCTTCTAAAAGCGTGACTTTTGCGCCATCACGAACATCGTTTCGGGTTGTGGTTCCAAGACCCGCGGGCTCCGCGCGAAGAATGGCCTTAAAAGCATAGGATGCATCTTCGCGCGTCAGTCCTGCGAGCGCCGCCCTCAAACTCTCGCGAAGGTCGCCGCCTTTCAGAGCGGCGGCAGCAAGCGGTGCGCAGAGGAGGATTATGCCAAGATTGGTGTTTTTTGCCACCGCCGCAATGGTGGCTTCAACGGCAGCAAATATGCGCAAGCCAACCGGGAGTTGAGAATCGCACAGAGCAGGGGCGGCTGCTTCTGCGCTTTGCAGAAAATCATCAACCGTCATGCCGTGGCCATCGGCAAAAATATGGACATTGCCAGGTTTCGGTGCCTCGATCTCGTCGCGGCAAGCGCTCACAAAAGCTGCGGCGATTTCGTTCATCCGGCGGCCATCTTTGGCAATTGGTCAAGCCGCGCCAAGACTTGGCCCGCAAGCCGGTCTGCAATCGGAAACGGCGCGACTTTCTGCAAGCCGCGCCCGCCGGGCATGCTGTTGACTTCGAGGACTTGAAGCGCGTCATCTGCGCCGCGAATGAGGTCGACGCCGGCGAAAGAAGCGCCTACCGCCGCCGTTGCGCGCAACGCAAGGCCGACTGTTGCGGCATCCGGCTCAAGCCATTCGGCCTTCGCGCCAAGTTTCATATTGGTGACCCATTGCGCCGCATGGCGAGTCATCGCCGCGATGACCTCTCCATCCAAGACAAAAAGCCGCAGGTCACGGAAACCGCTGCCTTCGACAGCAACAAATCGCTGCAGATAATAGACTCCGTCGGCGGATTGGATCGGCGGCAAGTCATCTTCGCGGCGGATGAGTTTCAGTCCGTATCCTTGCGCGCCGAACAAGGGTTTTAGGACAAGCGGGCCGCGCGGGGCTTCCCGCCGCACAATCTTGCGCCCGGATTCTTCCGATTGGACCGTCCAGGTCGGCGGCGTCGGTATTGCATTGCTGGCAAGCGCAAAACTCGTTGCGGCCTTGTCGACGCAAATTTCAATCGACCGTGCAGAATTCATGACTGGCACGCCGAGGGCGCCAAGGCTGTGCAGCACGTCAAGGCGCAGCGTGACGCTCTCGAATGTGCCAGAGCCGATCGCGCGCACGAACACCGCATCCGGCAGTTCGGCGCCAAAACCCGGAACGACGAGACCGTTTGGACGCCGCGTGTCGAAACCGCATTGCGACAGGCGGACCGGAGTAGCGGTCGCGCCCGCTCGGTCAAAAGCCGCTGCGAGATCCCGCGCGTGCCAATCGTGGAGATCGACCGCAAGGGCGATTTTGGGTCCGCCCAACGCCTTCCGCGCAAGCTGCGTCTTACCCAAAGGAAGCATCGAGCAGGGCGTGATCGATCTTGCCTGCGTGAAACGTCTCGCCGGTCTCCACGGCCGTCACGATCGCGCAGGCGGGGCTGAAAAGCATCGGGTCGATCGCATAAAAATCGCCCTTATAGGCCGAAAAAACCTCGGCGAACGGGCGTCCATAATCGCGCGAGGTTGTGCTTGGGAGTTTTTCGGCAAGCGCCTTTGCATCTTTTGCCGGGCCGGTTACGAAAAGATGAGCCCTTCCGCCATAAATGATTGCGTCGTTGGTGCGTCCCATCGCCTGAACGAAATCGGGATGGGGTGGAGCAAGCGGCGCCGAGGCTATGCCATCGACAATCCGCGAAAGCGGAAATTTGAGCTCATGAGCCTTGTGCATTGCGACCTCAAGCACGCGCGCGACGATTTGCACGCAGCCCGCAAGACTCTGCGTCGGCGCGAAAATGAACGTGACATTTTCGCACGTCACTCCGCAATCGGTTGCGACCTTTTGGGCGATTTCCTTTGGCGGCGGCTTGCCGGACTCAAGGACAAGGGCGGCACGGCTTGCCTTGTCGCGGTACTCCAGTTCGTCAAACAAAGGCTCCCTGCGCGCGAGCGCCCGGCCGGGCCCAGAGCCGAGCGCATAAAATTTCGACTTGCCCTCGCCGTGCGACAGCTCCCAACCCGCATATTGGCTGGCGAGGCAGGCGATCACCGGATCGCAGCTCTTCACGCAGAGCTCGAAAGGCCATTTGGGGTTGGGACCCGTGGGGCCGAGCCCGACCGTGCCAAGCCCGCCGAGGCAGATTTCGGCAAGCGCCAAGCCCGCTTCGATCCCGCCGCGCACATTCTGGCCGGCGTCGATCACCGTCTCGCCGGCCGCGCCTTTGCTAACCGCAACCCGCAACCTCGCGGCATCCGCGATCAACCGGTCCACCGCCTGCCCCGCCAAGGTGTTGATACTCAGCTTGCTTGTCCTCAAGCGTGGTTTCCTTCCCTTTGTTGTTATTCCGTTTCTGGATATGCGCAAGCCGTTCGAGAAGCAAATTGGTGCGCGCCTCAACGATGGCGCGTGCTGATAAGGGCTCGTTTGCTCGCGCCTTTATCGTGCACACGGGATCATGCGCGCGCAATGTGCTTCCCGCGTTCTGCCGGTCTGCAGTCCATTCCGGCCATTCTAAATCCGGCATCGAGGCAATCGCGCAGCGCGTATAGGCGATCGCGGCTGCCGCAGCGCCAGTAAATTCAAGCGGATAATCCGGTAGACAACCCGTGCAGGCATCGACATGGGCCCGGAAAAGCGAGCCCTTTCGATCCTCGAAAATGTCGAGCGCCGCGCCGGGACGCGGATTGATCTCGAGCAGCGTATAGGCGCCAACCTCGACTAAAAAGTCGATCGTGTTGAGCCCTCGAAGCCCGCAGGCCGCGGTTAGAGCTGCTGCGGCCTGCCGCAACTGGCAGCCTGCCTCCAGCGCAGGATTCGCTGGCCGTAAAATACCGCCAAATCGAAAAGGCTCGCCCGGTGTCGGTGCCGCCCATTGGCGGGTGAAGCCGGTCACCTTTGTGTTGGCTCCGTCGGCCAGAAACTGGATGGATATGGGCTCACCCTTCGCTCTGCGTTGAAAGTAAGTGCCCTCGTCTTCCGCCAGCGCCGCGGACGCCGGCGCGACATGAGTTCCGCCCGATCCGCCCGCGCTTTTGACAAGCCAGTTCTTCTGCTCCGAAGGCATCTTTCGGCGAATCTCAGGATGCGGAATTTTTAACTCAGCGCAAAATTGAGCGAGCCGAAAGGGGTCTTTTACGCGGCGGACGGCATCTGGGAGATTTCCGAGGAGCGCAAAGCGTTGCGCGAGACGCTCCAAGAGCTCTGGCCGGTCCTCAAATCCTGCGCCATAAACAACTCCACAAGGATCCTCACCATCCATAATTTCTGCAAGGGCTGGGAAGAGATTTTCTTCCGTAAATCCTTCGCTCAAACCGCGTTCGACGCGGCGGCTCC
>CAYWHF010000086.1:0-8460 GCA_964457695.1 uncultured Methylocapsa sp. | reverse complement strand
CCCCGCGGGCGGCGAAGCAATCCGCAATTAGGGCGCGACAGAAGCTTCGACCTCGGCTGTGAGTTTTGCCGCCCGGATCTTACCGATGCCGCCTTGCCATTCGGCAATCCTTCCCGCCTCCGGGCGTGAGAGGTCATAGATACCGCTGCCGGCGTGCGTATCTAAGTAGCGGAAAGCCGCTGGCTTTACGCAAAGACGCGACAAGATGCAGGCGAGGATAATGTGCTTGAAAACATCGGCGAAATTTCCGGCATGAAAATCGTGCTGGTAGTTCATGGCTTCGATAGCCGCGCTGCCGGACTGCAGGTTAGATTCCGTGGCAGCTTTAGCTTTAAAGCTTTCAATGAACAGGCGGCACAGATATTTCGCGCGCGCGGCAGCCTTGCCGGCTAACTTCGGGGCAAGCGCGGAAATCGCGCAGATCCTTGGAAAAGCAAATCCTCACCTCTTGCAGGACGCCTTTCTTGCACGCCAGGCCCAACATGCCGGGCCGCAACCGCGAATTCGCGGCAACAAATGCGCGCAAAATGTCGATAGGTGCCCAAGTTTGCTCTACTTTGGCGCCGGCAAAAGGGGCGGGAATGGTGATCGCATCCCGTGCCCGGCGCACATCGGCAAAATAGTCGGTTGGGCTTTTGCCCGAGCAGGTGCCGTGTTTCGCCCATTCGTGCCGGGCTAACCCCTCGCTTGGATAAAGGCCGCGCGCGTTTTCAAGGGCAACGCGCGACGGTGACCTCGCCGCAGGGCCGCAATCCGAGGGAAAGCCGCGCGAATATTGCGGCCAAAGTCCATGTACGACGAAGCCTAGATTGGCGCCTGAGTCGCATTGTCCGTGCGCATTCGCGGCAGCAGGCGTTTCGCAAAATCCCGGCGACCACGAGAGCGAAAGGACATAGAAGTCGAAATCGCCGGGCGAATTCCGCGCGGCCTGCGGCGCTTGAGTCTTCTCTATCCAAAGCGGGTCCGCCACAACGCGGCACTGCCCGCAAATGGCGGCTTGCGGCGCAGCCTCAGCGGCAAGCCCCGCGCCGGCGACCGGCACAACAGCGGCCATAGCGCGCAGGAGAGTAGCCCTTAGCACAGCTCTGCGCCATTGGAGAAAGAGCGATGCCCCGCCTCTCTTCATGGCCGCGCCATTTTGCAATTTGGCGCATAGGCGTCGTTCCGGTCGAGTCCGGAAACGCACCATTCGACACCAAAGCCAAATCCTATGATACCTAGATCTTCCGAAATCGAATAGAACACTTGATGAAACTGCCTTTCGTCGTTGATAAAAGCGCGCGCGATGCAATAGCGGCGGGGAATGTAATCTTCGCCATTCGTTTTATAGCCTATTTCCCTTATGTCGTCGAAACCGAGGATTTCGAGGCCCGTGTTCCAGAATTCGGATTCACGATCATGGAACCGTCCCTGAATTCGCTCGAAAACGGCCGGATCGCCGCATCCCGGCAGAATGCCGTCATATGGCAAATAGCGCCGCTCTGCCGGGACAAGCGGGCGCGCGAATGCAGGGCCAAATGATGTGCCGGCGGAAAAAAGCAGCGCTACGATAGTGACCGAAAACCTCAATGATTGAGCGAAGATCGATGATTTTATTGTCATATCAGCAGGCCCGGGGTGGCGCAAGTCAGCCGCGATGATAGATATCCTGGAGCCGGACGATGTCGTCTTCCCCAAGATAGGAACCGGTCTGCACCTCGATCAATTCGAGGTCGATCCGGCCGGGATTTGCCATGCGGTGCACGCATCCCATCGGCAGATAGATCGACTCGTTCTCGTGCACAAGATGGACCTCCTCGTCCTTTGTAACCTCGGCCGTCCCCTTGACAACGATCCAATGTTCGGCGCGGTGAAAATGCTTTTGCAGGGAAAGCTGCGCGCCGGGCTTCACGACAATACGCTTCACCTGATAGCGTGCTCCGTGATCGACCGACTGATAATAGCCCCACGGCCGGTAGGACCGCTTATGTTCCATCGCCTCCTTGTGCTTGCCGCTTTTCAAGCGGTCGACGAGCTCCTTGACATTGTCGCCATGCGCCTTGTTGAGAACCAGAACGGCATCTTGCGTCGTAACCACGATGACATCATCGACGCCCACGACGGCCGTCAAATGCTCCTCCGAGCGGACATGGACGTTTGACGCATTCATGACGACGCCGCGGCCTCTGACCGAATTGCCAAATTGATCGCGTTCCGACAATTGCCAAACCGCCTGCCAGTTTCCGACATCGGACCAGCTGATGAGGGCAGGCACGACGGCGGCCTTGGCGGTGCGCTCCATAACGGCATAGTCGATGGATTTTTTGGTTGCCCGGCCAAAAGCTTCCGCATCGAGGACCAAAAAATTCAAATCCTGTTTTGCCTGGGCAACCGCGTCAGCCGCCGCCGAGGCCATTTCCGGCTCGAAATTGCGCAACTCCTCCAGCATCACATCGGCACGGAAAATGAAATTGCCCGAATTCCAGAGGTAATTTGAGGCAACATAAGTTTGCGCGGTGGCGGCGTCAGGCTTTTCGACGAAGGCCTCGACCTTCAATATGGCTCCGTCCGGAGTGACCGCCTTTGCCGGCCTGATATAGCCATAGCCGGTCGCTGGCTCGTCCGGCTTTATGCCGAGGGTGACGATATAACCCAGCGCCGCTGCCTCGGCCGCCTTTTTGCAAAGGTCAATGAATCCCTTTTGGTCCCGCACCACATGGTCGGCAGCCAAAACGGCAACAATCGTTTCGGGTCCGGACTGCAGGGCGAGCTCGGCTGCAACCGCAACGGCCGGGCCGGAGTCCCGGCGAACCGGTTCGAGGACGATGCGCGCCTCGCGATTGATCTTCTCCAGCTGCTCGGCGACGAGAAAACGGTAATCGTGATTGGAAATAACGATCGGCGTCTCGAACGCGCTGTCAGAGAGCATTTCGGCCGCCATCTGGAAGGTCGAAAGCGTCCCAATGAGCGGAATAAACTGCTTCGGCAAACTTTCGCGCGACTCCGGCCAAACCCGCGTTCCCGCGCCGCCGCACATTATGACAGGTAAAATTTTCACGCCTTCTTGCTCCTCGCAATGAATGACAAAAATTTGGGACTCTAAACTTTCATAGCACACATACGGCAGTTGCGCGTACCTGTTTTGACGCGCTGCACTACGCATCCGCTTGCGGGCAAAATACACATTCACCCTAACCCAAAGGCCTTGATGCCCGCACGAGCCTTTTTGCGCTTGATCGGCCCATCGCTATTCGCCGGCGGATTTGGCTTTCATTGCCCGGGAGGCTACATCTGTGCTGAGATGGCGTTTTCCGCTATGGTTGAGAGCCCCGGCATGCCCGCACATAATAGGCGCATGATCCAGCCGCTGCACGAAAATTCGCGCCACCAGAACGCGCAAGACATAAGCGCCATTTGCAATGAAATGACGGCGTCCAACAACGCTAATCGTAAGGAAGTCACCGCCGTAACCGCAGAAGTCTTGCTGCCCCTCGCGATCGACCGTCTTTATTCCTATCTGGTTTTGCCCGGCATGCACATTTCGGCTGGCGATTTCGTGGAAGTGCCACTGGGCTCGAAAGTGACCAATGGTGTCGTCTGGGACGTTTCCGCCCGGGCGGCCGGGCGAGCAAATCTCAAACCCATCGCGAGGCGGCGCGACCTTCCTCCGCTCCCTGCCAATCTGCGGAAATTCATCGACTGGGTCGCGCGCTGGACCCTGAGCCCGCGCGGCATGGTCTTGCGCATGGCAACTGGCGCGGCGCTGCACGCCGGGCCGGACCCGGTGAGAGTTGGCGTTTGCCTCAATGGCCCGCCGCCTTCAAGGATGACTCCGGCTCGCGCGCGGGTTCTCGCCGCGGCCGAAGGAGGCATGGCCTTTTCCAAGGCAGCGCTCGCCGAGGCTGCCGCCTGTTCGCCGGGCGTCATCGACTCTTTGGTTGACGAAGGCACGCTTGAGACGATCGCGCTCCCGCCCGAGCCCGTGGCGCTCGCTTGCGATCCGGCCTATGCGCTGCCGGTGCTCGAAGCCGCGCAGGAGAGCGCCGCCTATAACCTCGCGGCGCGGGCACGCGCCCGTGCGTTCTCCGTGACCTTGCTCGAAGGCGTAACTGGTTCCGGAAAAACCGAGGTTTATTTCGAGGCCGCCGCCGCGGCGCTTGCGATGGGGCGGCAAAGCCTCATCCTCATGCCCGAAATTGCACTGACTGCGCAGTTTTTGGACCGTTTCGCGGCGCGCTTTGGCGCACGGCCTGGCGAATGGCATTCGGGCATCAGCGCGCGAAAACGGGCGCGGCTCTGGAGGGCGGTTGCTGAGGGCAGCGTCAAGGCGGTTATTGGCGCGCGCTCGGCGTTGTTTCTCCCTTTCAACGATCTTGCAACAATCATCGTCGATGAGGAGCATGATGCTGCCTATAAACAGGAAGATGGCGTTGCCTATCACGCCCGCGACATGGCCGTCGTTCGCGGAAGAATCGAAAATTGCGCCGTCGTTCTTGTCTCGGCAACGCCTTCCCTTGAAAGCCGCGTCAATGCCGATCATGGCCGCTATGGCTACATCAGGCTTGCCTCCCGTTTCAACGCAAAACCGCTGCCCGCGCTCACCGCAATCGACCTTCGCACCGGTGCCGCGGCGCGCGGCAAATGGATCGCGCCCAAACTCGCCGCGGCGATTGCTAAAACGCTCGCGCAAGGCGAACAGGCGCTGTTGTTCCTCAACCGGCGCGGCTATGCGCCTTTGACGCTATGCCGAGCATGTGGACATCGCTTCAACTGCCCAAACTGCTCGGCCTGGCTCGTAGAGCACCGTTTCCGCCGGGCGCTCGTGTGCCACCACTGCGGCCACATCGAGACGCGGCCTGCGGTTTGCCCGTCCTGCGAAGCCGCGGAGTCTCTCGCGGCCTGCGGACCCGGCATAGAGCGCCTCGCGGAAGAAGCGGCAAAGCTTTTTCCGGGTGCGAAGATTCTTGCTCTTTCGTCCGATTTTCCCGGCGGCACGGAGCGTCTGCGCGCCGAGATCGATGCGATCGCGCGCGGCGAATGCGATATTGTGATCGGCACGCAGCTTGTCGCCAAGGGCCACAATTTCCCGCATCTTTCGCTTGCCGCCGTCATCGACGCGGATATCGGCTTGACGTCGGGCGATCCGCGCGCGGCCGAGCGCACATTTCAGCTGCTGCAACAGGTGACCGGGCGCGCGGGTCGATTTGAGACCGCGGGCCGCGCTTATATCCAAACCTGGCAGCCGGAGCATCCGGTGATGCGCGCGCTCATCTCTGGCGATGCTGAGCGTTTTTATGCAGAGGAAATCAGCCAGCGCCGCCGCGCGGGCCTGCCGCCCTTCGGGCGCCTCGCGGCCATCATCGTCTCCGCCAAGGACAGCGCTTCGGCACAAACCCATGCGCGGGCTCTCTTGCAAGCCGCCTTTACTCTGCCGCCGTCCGACGGCTGGCAGCTGGCGCCCGCGGGCAGCCTGCCGAAATCCGATGAAGTAACGCTGCTCGGGCCCGCCGAGGCGCCGATCGCCGTCATTCGCGGGCGCCATCGTTTCCGCCTGCCTTGGAGCGGCTCGGTTACTCGCCGGCGGAAATCGAGGACCTCGTCCGCCATTGCCGGGGGCAATCGTTTCCGGCTTTTGGCAAAGGCGCCGCGCTCCGCCGATCTGCAAGGTTTTTTGCGCGCCTGGCTCGCCGCCGGGCCAAAGGAAAAGGGCAGCGTGCGCGTTGCGATCGACGTCGATCCGCAGAGCTTTTTGTGACCCGTAAGTGGCCACGCCATAAAGGAGACAAGAGCTTCGGCCGCCACCCATAGGAATTTGCGGGGAAGCGCGGACTGCGAGCTCTCCGTTGATTTTGGCGCGAGAATGTCCTGCAAACAAGAACGCCGAACCGTCAAATTACATATTTGCCGGTTCTGCCTTGCGCTGTAAACCAAATGGGGCAAAGATTAGTTGAGGGACGGTTATCCGGGGAACGTCGACTTAATGCTTTTGAGGCTCAGTGATGGGTAAGAAGATTATTCTTTTCGCGGATGGAACAGGAAACGCGTTTTCCACCCAAGAGTCTAACGTGTGGCGATTGTTTGAGGCGCTCGACACGTCGTCCAAGGATCAGTTGGCGTATTACATCGAAGGCGTTGGCACTTCGTCCTTTAGACCATGGGCCATTTTCGATGGCGCGACCGGCATCGGGGTACCTTCAAACGTGCGCAAACTCTATCGCTTTTTGTGCTGGAACTGGGAACAGGGCGACGAGATCTACATGTTCGGCTTCAGCCGAGGCGCATTCACGATCCGCACGCTAATCGGCTTGATCAGGAGCGAGGGGCTTGTGGCGCGAGAGTTCGAAGATGGACCCGTCTCGCACGCGGGAATGCAGCGAAATGCCATGGCGGCCTGGCGAGCGTACCGCAGTAAGGGAATACTTTGGTACAAAAGCTCTCCGATCGTGGGGATCACCCGCTTGCTCCGTGATCTGTGTCTCGCGGTGTGGAACTTCTCGCATCGCCCTCGATATGGCGAGGTGGTCAATCAAACCCGCGAGCAAGGACGTGACGGCGGCAATATCAGCATTAAGTTCGCCGGACTTTTTGACACGGTGGAAGCCTTTGGCGTTCCAATCGCGGAACTACGAGGGGCGATCGACAAACTGATTTGGCCGATTAGTTTCCGGAACAGCCAGATTTCGGACAAGGTTCAAACCGTGCGCCACGCGCTTTCTCTTGACGACGAAAGAACGACTTTCCATCCGCTCAGAATCGATAAAGGCAAACGCATCCCAGGGTTCCTAGAAACAACAATCACGCAAATGCTCACACGATTGGGCGTTAACATGCCGACGCAGCAAATCCTGGTGTCGGCCCCAGACCGTGTTCGCGAGGTTTGGTTCGCTGGCGTTCATTCCGATGTTGGGGGCGGATACCCCGACGACGAATTAGCCCGTGTGCCTCTCATGTGGATGTTGGAGGAACTCGAAGCGACCGACACCGTAGCCCAACAAGCCGGCAACGGGGGCCCCAAGCTGCGCTTTCGCGAGGGCGCCTTGGATGATTTCCGAAAGGCGGCATCTCCCTTCGGCACGCTGCACGACTCGCGAGCGGGCAGCGGCGTTTTCTATCGTTACAGTCCGCGACGCATAGAGTGGACAATTGATGGCCGCGGAACTGCTATTCATGATGTCGTGGTGCATCCTTCGGTCATACAGCGCATTTTGCATGGATCGGACCGCTATGCCCCTCTCACGCTCCCGAGCGACGCGGTGGTATGGACGCCGAGAGAGAAGGACACGCCGATCCACGCCTATCTCGATTCCCAACTGGAACAGGGCGGACCAATCCCCGCACCCAACCAATTGCATAGCAAAGCCTGCTTGGATCGAGCATGGGATTTGGTCTGGGTTCGACAGGCGACATATTTCCTCATGTTGGGCACAGTTCTAGGGTTAGCGTTTATTCCTATCTTGGGAACAGGCAATAGCAGCGATAACCAAGGCTCTAGCTCTGTTCTCGGCGAAGTGGTTGAAGCACTCAAGAATGTCACGCCGTCCTACGTCGATCCTTATCTCGATGCTCTCCATAGCCATCCGATATTTGTTGTTGTGCTTGTTGTTGCCGCGTGGATCTTGTACACGGGCGGTAATGCCTTGCGCGACACTATTCACGATAATGTGCGCCAAGCATGGATGCCACCCATAACCCAACCCAGGGAACAAAATCCGTTAAATCCTTTTCCATGGGTCGGCCATGCTATGCGCCGAATTGGCAGCTCTTTACCGTGGCTCGGTCCCAGTTTATCGAATAGTCTCGGGCTGCTAGCGGTAATTGTCGTCGTAATTGCCGTCGGCGCGGGCGGTGTTGTGCTCGCCAGCCGCGCGCGGTTCAATTTCAGGCTCGGCAACGGAAGTGTGTGCAATTCAGCCGACAAGCGGCAATTGATCGAATGGAACGACGGACCAATTGACCACGATTTCACGACGAACCAGCCCTGCTGGAGTAGCGGACGTATTGTCGAGAAGGGCATCGCTTATAGATTGACCATCACCATCGAAGAGCCATGGTTTGATCAATTGGTCTTGACGGACGTCGAAGGATTTGAAAGGAACCCCTTTCAAAGCAAAAAATTAAAGACCCCTCTGTTTGCATTGACCAACGGCGGATGCTTTACGTCGACTGCACAAAACGGCGCGGACGGTGACGTCGAGTGGCCGGTCGTCTCGAACGACGGGTCGGGGCCAATTCAGAGGGATGACGCACGCTGCACCCGTATTCCGATTCACTTTGACCAGACACCGGAATTCTGCGCTGCGCATCCAAACATTCCGTGCGACCAGGCGCGCGCGGATTTGAGCAAGAAACTCGGGGGATGGAAAGAGCCGCTTTCGGGAGAGGAGCTTTTAACTGCGAAAAAAGTTTGGCAAGATTGGCAAGAACATAAGTGCTTGCAGAATGATTGTTTGGGACCGAAGCAGTGCGAATTTGCCTACCCGC